>JAABTD010000416.1 GCA_011390065.1 Desulfobacteraceae bacterium | reverse complement strand
TGAACATGACTTGGGACAGGTCGAAGGGCGCGTCGATGTAGTGATCCGTAAACTGGTTGTTTTGTTCCGGGTCCAGCACTTCCAGGAGAGCCGCGGCCGGATCTCCCTTGAAATCCTGCCCGAGCTTGTCGATCTCGTCGAGCATGATGACCGGGTTGTTCACTTCGGCCCGGCGGATTTCCTGGATGATGCGGCCCGGCAGCGCGCCGACATAGCTGCGTCGGTGCCCCCGAATTTCGGCCTCGTCCTTGACGCCGGCCAGGGAGATCCGGATGAATTTCCGGCCCAGACACCGGGCGATGGACATGCCCAGGGAGGTCTTTCCGGTCCCCGGCGGGCCCACGAAGCACAGCACCGGCCCCCGGGCGCGGAGTTGCACGGATTTGGCGGCCAGGGCCGTCTTGACCTTTGACCGGATTTCTTCCAGCTTCAGCGGCTTGGAAAGAAAATGACCGCTGCCTTTTTCCATGGCCGCCACCGCCGCGGGCACCGTGGCGTAGCCCGTCACCACGATCACCACGATGGCCGGGTCTTTTTTTTTGGCGGCCGCCAGTACGTCCATTCCATCGACCTTTTCCATCTTGAGATCCGTAATGACCAAATCGAACGGCGTTTTTTCAATAGCCGCCACGGCTTCCGTTCCCGTGGCGGCGACCACCACTTCGCAGCCCTCCTTCTGAAGCACGTATTCCAGGTTCTTCCGGGCCATTTTCTCGTCGTCCACCACCAGAATCCGGTGCTTCCGGGTGGCTTTGAGCATTCGGACGGCCAGGTGCTCCAGGATGCGGTCCTTGATTTCGGAAAGGCCGTGATGGTCTTCGTCCAGGACGGCCTGGGCCCGGCCGATGTCCGGGTTGTCGTCGGTGTGGCGGTTCCAGGGCAGGCTGGTCAGGTAGACGAGATAGTTGGTCCCGATGGTGTATTCGCTGCTGGAGGGGCCGGTGGACGCGAGCTTTTCGATTTCCTTGAGGGCGATGGCCTCGACGGGTTCCGGCATCGCGGCGTTTAGCGCCTTCTCCCGGAGGGTTTGGATCTCCGGCGGCAGTCCGGCGTCTTCTTTTTTGGGTTTTGCGGTTTCTTCTTTGGAAAAAAGCCCCATGTTTCTCCTCCTTCATGTCCCGGATGGTCGCCATTACATATCGCAATGGGTTGTTGATTTTTGAAATGATTTTTAACTAATTAAAATAATGTAAAATATTTTATCTCTCATTTTAGGCGTTGCGTATTGCAACTCGCCGGTCGTTGTTTCGATTTCAGGTTAGATTGTTTAAAATTACAATGATATCAAATATATAATTGATAAAAACATGTCTGGCACAATGCTTGCTTTAGTCATCCTCAAACGATCCAGCAGATGGTTAAACAACACTGTCCCCATAACCCCGGAGGAAGCCCTAATGAATTTGCAAAAACTGTACCGGACTGTCGAAAACACCATGGCCGCCGCGGCGTTCGCCGAGGCCGGAGAGACCGAAGAAGCCCGGCGGATGGCGTTCCCCGAAACCCAAAGGGAAAATCGGAACCAGGTTCGAAATGAAATCCAGCAGGAAAATCGCCCCGTTCTCCACTGCTGAAGGGCGGTGAAAGGCAAGGTGTCGCACCAATGAAAAGGGTGCTGTTGGCCATTGCGGCAGAAACCCCCGACCGGCGGATCATCGACTACGCCGTCGAACTGTGCGTGAGAATGAAGGCCCGGTTGAACATTCTCCAGGTCGTGGGGCCCGGGCTCAAGGAATCCGCCGGGCGGATCCGTACCCGGGCCGACCGGTTCAGGCGGCTCGTCGATTCGGCGACCGCCGCGGCGACCTTCGCGGAAGTCGGCGAACCCGATCCCTTCGCGACGCCGGCCGCCGCGTCGGTCTTCGACGACCTGACCGTGCGCTCGGGGCCGGCGGCCCGGGAAATCCTCGATTACGTCGATGCCCGCCGTGACATCGTTCTGACCCTGTACGACCCGTCGCTGGACGGGCCGGACGGCCGGGGATTGCTGGCCCGGTTAAAGGAAGGACTGCCGGTGCCCCTGGTCCGGCTGGCGTGAGGCGGTAATCGATAGACGACTGAATTCGTAAATTCATCAAAGGAGACATACGATGGTGGGAAGAATAAAAAACTGGTTGAGCGGCGCCAGGGGAAAAGCGGAAAAATATCAGCAGACGGTGGTCTTCGCCGAGGCGAATCATCCCGAGATGACCGATGGTTTCGCCGAAGACCGGCGGGCCGAAGCCGTGGAAGAACCGGCGCCGTCCCGCCTGCTGGTGGTGGGCAACGAGAGCGCCTTCGCGGAGGATATGATCTCCTATGCGCTGGGCATGGCAAAACGGATGTCTTACGAGATCGTGGCGCTCAACGCAGCGCCCTTGTCGTGCCGGACCTTCAAGCTCTTTTCCGACTCCCGGGACCAGTTGTGCCGGGATTTCCAGCGGCTGTCCGAAGAAAGCGCTCAAGCGTTCCGGGAAAGGGCGGCGGCGGCCGGGATCGCGTTTACGCATATCGTCAAGTTTGACGAGACGGAAACGGCTGTTGAAGAGGTCATGCGGGCCGAAAAAGGCATCGACTTCGTCATCGCCGACACGGCCGAAACCCAGCCGGAGAACCGGGTCCAGGACGAGAACCGGCCCCGAAACGAAATCTGCGTCTATTCCATGAGCGTTTAACCTCCCAATGCGTTGCAAATTGCAACGATCGCGTTGAAATCAGCAACACGCCCCTTCCGTCT
>JAABTD010000208.1 GCA_011390065.1 Desulfobacteraceae bacterium | reverse complement strand
CGCCGACGCCCAGTTCTTCTATCGGGGGGATCTGAAGGAATCGGGCGACGCCCGGCTGGAGAAGCTGAAAGGGGTCCTGTTTCAAGCAAAACTGGGCACCATGTACGAGAAGGTGATGCGGATCCGCGACGTAGCCGCCTTCATCGCCGGCGCCGTGGACGGCGGCGAGCTGGCCAAAGATGTGGACCGGACCGCCGTCCTGGCCAAGACCGACCTGGTCAGCGAGATGGTGGGAGAGTTTCCCAAGCTCCAGGGGATCATGGGCCGGGTCTACGCCGCCGTTTCCGGAGAAGTGGATCCCGTGGCCATGGGCGTCGAGGAACATTACCGCCCCACCCACTCCGGCGGCAAGCTCCCCGACACCCTTACCGGGGCGGTGGTCGCCATCGCCGACAAGATCGATTCCATCTGCGGCTGCTTCAGCGTGGGGCTCATCCCCACCGGGGCCTCCGACCCCTACGCTTTGCGAAGGCAGGGGATCGGCATTGTTCAGATCATGCTGGACAAAGGGTTCACCTTCTCTCTCCGGGCTCTGATACGGAAGAGCGCATCTCTGTTCGGCGGCGATCGGGTCGAGAAGACCGTCGACGAAGTCTACGAATTTCTCAAGAGCCGGATGGTCAACCTGCTTTCAGAGGAAGGATACCCCAAAGACGTTATCCAGTCGGTTCTGGATGTGTCGGTGGATCACGTCCCCGACGCCTGGAACCGGGTCAAGGCCCTGGCGTCCCTGAAAAAAGACGCCGACTTCGAACCCCTGGCCGCGGCCTTCAAACGGGTGGTCAACATCCTCCGGAAGGCCGGTCACGAGGGGAAAGCCGATGTGGACGAGGGATTGTTCGAACACGAGAGCGAAAAAACCCTCCTGGCGGCCTGCCGGCGGATCCAGCAGAAAACCGCCGAAGACATGGACAAGGGCGAATTCGAGCAGGCCCTCCGGGACATCGCCGGCATCCGGCCCCAGGTGGATGCCTTTTTCGACGACGTCATGGTCATGGTCGAGGACGCCAAAATCCGGGACAACCGGCTGGCCCTGTTGAGCCAGGTGGCGGCCCTGTTCGAGGATTTCGCCGATTTTTCCAAAATTTCAACCTGACAACCTGAACCGATACGGAGGCAACAACGATGCCGGGATATGATCCTGAAAAAGATAAAGTATTGAAGAAATGGCAGAGCGAGGAGACGGGACTGGTGGTTTCCATCAATCAATATGGAGACGGCGAGCCCAAGGTCCAGATCGGTCCCCGGATGGTGATGAAAAAGGACGGCACGGAAAGCCAGCGGAAGGCCGGGCGCTTGACGGTCGAGGACCTGATGTGGTTTTATGATGTTATTGACGAAGTGAAGGAAGAGTTGTCGGAATTGGCCGGGCCGGGGTAGAAGACGGCATCAAAGGGTGTTGTGGAGTGCCGGCGTTTCGCTGGCGCTCCCCATTTGAGAGTTTTAATGATGACGCCACATGAACGGAGCGCTTTGGTTGCGCTAAAAACCGAGATAGAGAAGCGCCTCGATTTGTTGGACTATCGCGTGTTCGGTTCAACAGCGCGTGGAGACAACACCCGTGGTTCGGACATCGATGTGATGATTGAGGTGGAAAACTATACCCCGGAGGTGGAATCGTTGATCGACGATTTGGTTTTTCAGATCAACATCGCGCATGACTGCCTCATCTCCGTCATTATTTTCAGCAGCAAAGAACTTCAGGAAGGACCACTGCGAGAATCGCCTATTTACCGATCCATCAGCGAGGAAGGCATCCGGATTTGAGCGTCGAGGACGATAAGAAAGCACTTGCCAGATACCGTTTGGAACAGGCAGACGAATGCCTTGATGAAGCAAAATTCCTGCTTTCCGGCGAAAAGAGCGCTCGGTCCGTTATCAACAGGTCGTATTACGCCATGTTTTACGCCGTCTTGGCTCTGCTTGTGTATGAACCTTTTTCGTCGTCGAAGCATAGCGGCATTTTGGCTTATTTTAATCAGCATTTTATCAAAGTCGGCGTCTTCGACATGGCAATGGGGCGCTGGATAAACAAAGCGTTTGAGCTGAGACAGCGGAGCGATTATCGGGAATACTTTGAGCCGACGCAGGATCAGGCCGCTGATTTGATGGTGAAAGCGGAACAGTTTGTTTCCGTTGTTCAATCTTATGTTGATGTGAAATAGGCGCACTCTTCAGAACCGCTGATCATCATGACGCTTCGGATGCACCCTATACTTGTTGATTGTAAATGTGAAAATACGAAATATAACAAGATCAAGAACAAACTGACTTGGACGATGAAGTGACCGCAAACGAAAACAACGCCGTCATCAACCCCGTCAAGGGAAAAAGCGCCCCGGATGTGGGTCCCCTGGCGGTGATGGTGAGCGGGGAAGCGGATTTCGCGACGCTTCACCGGGCGCTGGGGTTCCCCGACACCGGCGGCAGAAAGCTGATGCTCAGCCGCGTTTACGCGGCGAGCGACAAATACCCCGGCCTTTCCCTGGCGGGGCCGGCCGTGGGGGCGCCCTACGCGGTGCTCCTTTTGGAGACCCTCATCTGCTGGGGCGCCCGGCGGATTTTGTATTTCGGCTCCTGCGGGGCCATTTCAAAGAAGGTGGCCATCGGCGACGTGATCCTCCCCGACGGGGCGGTGGTGGATGAAGGCGCCTCGCCCCACTATGCACCGGCGATCGCCGGGAAGACGGTGTTGCCGTCGCCGGGAATGGTCGATGGCGTTCGGGGCGAACTGGCGTCGGCGGGTTTGGCCTTCCATGAAGGGCCGATCTGGACCACCGACGCCCTCTACCGGGAGACCCGGGGCAAGGTGGCCCGGTTCCAGGCCGCCGGCGTCCTGGGGGTGGAGATGGAGCTGTCGGCCCTGTGGACGGTGGCTCACTATCGGGGCGCCGAGGCGGGCGGGCTGCTGGTGGTCTCCGACGAACTGTCCGATTTCACCTGGAAACCCGGATTCAAGGACGACCGGTTCAAAGCGGGCCGGGCGGCGGCCATCGAAGTGATCGACGCCGTCTGCCGTCGGATGACCGGACCGTTGGGAGATAAAACGTGACATGACAGCGATTCCCCCCGACATCGCCGAGCGGGCCGAAACCCTCCGCGAGGCCCTCCACCGGGCCAATTACCGGTATTATGTGCTGGATGACCCGGAGATTTCGGACGCCGAGTATGACCGGATGCTGCGGGAGTTGATGGACTTGGAGGCGGCTCATCCGGCCCTCAAAACCCCGGACTCGCCCACGGCCCGGGTGGGCGCGCCGCCCCTGGATAAATTCGGGACGGCGGCCCATTCGGTCCCCATGTTGAGCCTCGACAACGGGTTTTCCGACGGCGAGATCATGGATTTCCACGGCCGGGTTCAGCGGCTGCTGGAGACCGATGAACCGATTCTCTACACCGCCGAGCCCAAGATGGACGGGGTGGCGGTGGAACTGATCTACGAGGCGGGGCGGCTGGTGATGGCCACGACCCGGGGCGACGGGGTCACGGGCGAGGTCGTCACGGAGAATGTCCGGACGGTTCGGTCCGCGCCCCTGGTGCTGGTGACCGATTCTCCTCCGGAGCTGCTGGAGGTGCGGGGCGAGATTTTCATGGCCCACGAGCGGTTCAAAGCGCTGAACCGACGGCGAACCGAAAAGGGCGAACCGCCCTTCGCCAATCCCCGGAACGCGGCGGCCGGATCATTGCGGCAGCTCGATTCCAAGATCACGGCCGCGCGTCCGTTGGAGATCTTCTGCTACGGGGCGGGCCTCATGCGCGGTCTCTCCCCGGCCACCCAGGGCGAATTGCTGACGGATTTGAAGTCGCTCGGCTTCCGGATCAACCCCCTGGCCCGGAGCGGCCTGGACATCGAGGGGGTTCTCGAATTTTACCGAACCCTGCTGGAAGAACGGTCCGGCCTCGACTACGAGATCGACGGCCTGGTGATCAAGGTGGACCGACGGGATTTCCAGGAGCGGCTGGGCGCCAAATCCCGGAGCCCCCGTTGGGCCATCGCCTATAAGTTCGCCGCCCTCCAGGAAACCACCCGCATCCGGTCCATCGAGGTTCAGGTGGGGCGCACCGGCGCCCTGACGCCGGTGGCCCGTCTGGCGCCGGTCTCGGTGGGCGGAGTAACCGTTAGCAGCGCCACCCTCCACAACGAGGACGAAGTCCGGCGGAAGGATGTCCGGGAAGGCGATACTGTGCTGGTCCAGCGGGCCGGCGATGTGATTCCCGAGGTGGTCAAGGCCATCCCCTCGCAACGGGACGGTTCCGAGAAGATTTTCGAGATGCCCAGGGATTGCCCGGTCTGCGGATCGAAGGTGGAACGGGCCCCGGAAGAGGCCGTGACCCGGTGCCTCAACGCGGAATGTCCGGCCCAGGTCAAGGGCCGGATCCGCCATTTCGCCTCCAAGGCCGCCTTCGACATCGACGGGCTGGGCGAAAAGCTGGTGAACCAACTAGTGGAGAAGGGGCTGGTCTCGTCCTTCGCCGATCTTTTCGAACTCGGTCAGTCGGATTTCGAGGCCCTGGAACGGATGGGGCCCAAATCGTCCGAGAATCTGGTCATCGCCATCAACAACCGAAGGAAGATTTCCCTTGAACGGTTTCTCTATGCGCTGGGCATCCGGCATGTGGGCGAAAACGTGGCGACCCTGCTGGCGGACCGGTTCGACCGCCTGGAGAGGGTGATGGATGCGCCGGCCGAAGAGATCGAGGCGGTCGAGGGGATCGGCCCGGAGATCGCCCGGTCCATCCGGCGATTTTTTGACAAAGAGGAGAATCGTCGGATCGTAGGCCGGCTTGTGGAGGGCGGGGTGACGATCGAAACCCGGAGTCAGGAAGAGAAGGGCGACGACGGCGCCGAACCGCTGGCCGACAAAACCTTTGTTTTGACCGGCGCTCTCTCCACCATGACCCGCAACGAGGCCAAGGCGCGAATCCAGGCCCTGGGCGGCCGGATGACCGGATCGGTCAGCGGCAATACCGATTTTGTGGTGGCCGGTGAATCCGCAGGGTCGAAACTGGACAAGGCCCGGAAGCTGGGGGTCACGGTTTTAAATGAAGATGAATTTTTACAGATGACAGATGACAGATGACAGATGACAGAAGACAGAAGACAGATGATTGAGGAGGAATAAGTATGGCGGAAAACGTGAGAGCCCATGCCATCATCAGCGGCCGGGTGCAGGGCGTGTTCTACCGGGCGGAGACCCAGAAGGCGGCCCGGCAGCGCGGCGTGACCGGATGGGTGAAAAACCGGCCGGACGGTACGGTGGAAGCGGTCTTTGAAGGAAACGAAAACGATGTGGCGGCCATGATCGAGTGGTGCAAGAGCGGGTCGTCCCAGGCCAGGGTGGACAATGTGGATGTGGACTGGGAGACCTACACGGGGGAGTTTTCCGCTTTCGAGGTGGCGTATTGACAGGGAAAAAACTGGAGGTCCTGCAATAAAAAAGGCGATTTATCGGTACTGACTAAATCGCCCGCAGAAAATCGTCTCGACCCGTTTGGATTAAACGGCCTCTCTGAGCTTTTTTCCCGGCTTGAACTTGACCACGTTGCTGGCCTTGATTTTGATGGGTTCGCCGGTTCGGGGGTTCCGCCCCTTGCGGGCCTTGCGGCGGATCTTGGAAAAGGTGCCGAACCCCACCAGGGTCACCTTCCCGTCTTTTTTCTTGAGGGTCGCGATGACGTTCTCCATAAAGGAGTTCAACGCCTTCGACGCCTGAACCTTGGTGATCTCGGCGTCCTCCGCCATCCTTTCGATCAATTCCGCTTTGGTCATGCTGCTCATTTTCTTTCCCCCTTTTGAATTGGTGATTCGTGTGGCCCCTCTCTCGCCATCGGAACAATCCATATAGGAGGTTCCATTTCTTGTCAATACAATTCAGAATAATTGGGCAGCCAGCAAGGCTTTTTTTGTCTGCGTCACTATAAAACCGCGCCAAAAAGGCAATTGCGGGCATTGCTTCTCTTGAATCATTGAATGTCAACGATTTATGGGTGTCGATGTTCCAAAACGATGATGTTACGAGGGTTAAAAAAGGGCCTTTGTGAACTGAGCCGGATCGAAGATCTGGAGATCATCGATTTGCTCTCCGATGCCGATGTATTTTAAAGGAATGCCCAGGGTGCTGCAGATGCTCACCACGATGCCCCCCCGGGCCGTGCCGTCCAGCTTGGCCAGGGCGATGGCGGTGACCCCTATGGCCTCATGGAATAGCCTGGTCTGGGAGAGGGCGTTCTGGCCGGTGGTGGCGTCGAGGACCAGAAGCGTCTCGTGCGGGGCGTCGGGCAGCTTTTTCCCCATGGCCCGTTTGATCTTTTTCAGCTCTTCCATGAGATTGGTTTTGGTGTGGAGTCGGCCGGCCGTGTCCACGAGCACCACATCCTTTTTCCGGGCCATGGCTGCTTCCACCCCGTCAAAGGCCACGGCTGCCGGATCTGCGTTATCCCGGTGGCGTACGAAATCGGCGCCGGCCCGTTCCGCCCAGATCCCCAACTGCTCCACGGCCGCGGCCCGGAAAGTGTCCGACGCGGCGATCAGCACCGACTTGCCCTGGCCGGCATACCGGGCGGCCAGTTTGCCGATGGTGGTGGTTTTGCCCACGCCGTTGACCCCGAGGACCATGACGACATGGGGGGAGGCCGTGATCTTTTCGTCGGCAGCCCCGCAGGTTTCGCCCATTAGATCGATCACCTCCTCTCGGAGAACGGTTTTGAGATCCTCGGCGGAGGCGATTTTCCCTTTCCTTCTGGAAATCCGTTCAATGATTTCCATGGCGGTCTGGACCCCGATGTCCGAGGTAATGAGGCGTTCCTCCAATTCTTCCATCAGATCGTCGAACCGGTTGGATCTGAACAGTTCGTCGATGTCGGTGGTCAGAACGTCCCGTGTTCTGGAAAGCCCCTGTCGCAGCCGACCTGCGAATCCCTTTGATTCGATCGCATCAGCGACGGCGTCCTTTTTCATTTCCTTCTTTTTAAACCATGCCATTTACGCTATCCTTATCTGCCTTCCAGGTTCACGGAGACCACTTTGGAGATTCCCTTTTTTTCCATGGTAATGCCGAACAGCGTGTCGGCGAATTCCATGCTCTTTTTCTTGTGGGTGATCATGACGATCTGGGACTGCTCGCCGATGATGCGCAGCAGTTCGTTGAATCGATAGACATTGGCCTCGTCCAGGGGGGCGTCGATCTCGTCCATGATGCAAAACGAGGCGGGTTTGATCAAAAAAATGGAAAAAACAAAGGCGATGGCCGACAGGGCCTTCTCTCCGCCGGAGAGGAGACTGAGCCGGGTCAGTTTCTTGCCCGGCGGGTGGACCATGAATTCCACGCCCGTCTCCAGGGGGCTGTCCGGTTCCGTCAGTTCCAGGCGGGCCGAACCGCCGTCGAAAAGCCGGGGAAAGACCTCCTTCAGCCTTTCATTGACCAGGTCGAAGGTGGCCAGGAACTTTTCCTGGGAGATCTGGTTGATCCGGCGGATGACGTGATGGAGATCCTCCATCGCCTTGACCAGGTCCGTCTGCTGGGCGAGGAGGAAATCGTGGCGTTCTTTGAGGGCCGCATGTTCCCGGATGGCCCCCATATTGACCTCGCCGATGGCGGCGATCTTCTTGCGGCATTCCGACAGTTCCTCGGCCATGGCCGCTTCATCGGCGGCTTCTTCCGTCATGTCGGATTCGGCGGTCTCGACCCGGAGATCGGGAACCGCGCCATGGTACCGTTCCAGCAGCCGGGCTTCGATATTGTCCGCGGTCATCCGCCGCTGGGACTGGGCCATCTCCAGGGACCGGACGGTTTCCCGGATTTCGTCCCGGCGCCGGCGGATCTCGGCGATGGCTGCGTCCTTCTTTTTGAGATCGGCGTCGATGGCGGCAAATTCAGATTCGCTGTTTTCCAGGCCCCTGTTCAGATGATCGAGGTTGGCGTACATGACCGTCAACTGGTGGGATCCGGCGGCGATTTTTTCTTCCGACTCCCGCCGTCGTTTCTCCTTGAGATCGATGTCCCGTTTCAGCTGGTCCAGCCGGGCAATGCCGTCGTTCCGGAATGTCTTGAGCCGGTTGAGGGTGTTGCGGCTGTTTTCCAGCTGCGCGTTCAGGGCGGTGAGCTGCATGCGGAGGTCCACGGTCCGGTCGTTGAACGCCGACAGCCGGTCGGAGAGGGCTGCGGTTTCCGCCTCCTTCCGGGCGACCTCGGATCGCGCTGTCGCCACCTCCTCTGTGAGAGACATCAGGGCTTTTCTGGACCTCTGGACGGTATCGTCCAGCTCGTCGGCCTCGTCCAGGAGACGCGCCGCGTCCTCCTGGACGGACGCCAGATGGCGACGGGTCTGTTTCAGGGCTTCGGCCGACGCATAAACGGATTTCTGCGCCGCCAGTTCATCCACCACCGCCGCCTGCCGGTCCTCGGAAAGGATGTTGCACGCTTTTGTCAGATCGGCCAGGTCTTCCTCCAGGGTCGCATGGACCCGGCGTTCCTTTTCCAGCGCATCGTCGAGATCCGAGATCTCCCGGGCGAGGGCCTTCAGCTCCTGCTTTTTGGTCAGGATGCCGGAAAGGGTCTCGGGGCTGCCCCCCAGGAGAATTCCCTGAGCGGTGATCACGGCGCCGTCCAGTGTGGCGACCGCCTGTGGGGCCTCTCCGTCGCGGGCGAGGGCCATGGCTTCGGACAGATCGTCGGTCACCCGGACATGGCCCAGCAGGGATTGACCGATGGCCTGGTATCCCTCCTGCACCTGGACATGATCCAGCAGGGGCGAAAAATTTTTCGCCCCTACACGGTTTTCGCCATTTTTCTTGTCGCCGTTTACCGGCCGCACCGACGAGACGGGAATAAATCCGGACCGGCCTTTGTTTCCGGATTGGAGAAAGCGGATGGCGTCGCTCCCCGCTTCCGGCGTCTCGACGAGCACGTACTGGAGGGCATCTCCCAGAACGGCCTCCACGGCGGTTTCATAGCCGGGAGCGGGTTCCAGGATGTCGGCGGCCAGCCCCAGCACCCCCCCAGGAGGGCGGCCTTCATTTCGGGTCATGACGGCCTTGACCCCTTCCCGGTACCATTCGTAGGAGTCGGCCATCTTTTTCAGGGCCGCATGCCGGGACTGACGTTTGTGCCGCTCCAGATCCAGCGCTTGCGACCGCCGGGTCTGATCGGCGAGGTTCTTTTGCCGGGTTTCCAGGGCATCCTTCAGGCCGGCCAACCGGCTGTCCAGGGTCTTTAGAGCTTCCCGACAGAGGGTCAGTTCGTCGCGGGCCGCGGTTTCCTGCTGTTCTTTTTCGGCCTTCTCGCGGCGGTCG
>JAABTD010000415.1 GCA_011390065.1 Desulfobacteraceae bacterium | reverse complement strand
CCCGGATCACGACACCGCCCCGCCGGACGCCTGGCTGGCTCCGCCGGAGATTTACACGCAGCGCTTCGCCGCCTGTCTCAACGCGGTCCGGGCCACCCATGAACTGGCCGACGAGATCGATTTCACCGGCCCGGATTTCGGCATCGTCATGCCGCCCTGGACCGCCGGAAAGGGTCGCTGCCCGGAGGCGGCCCTGCGCGAGGCCGCCTACGACGGGGCCCGGGGCCGCTACGGCGAAGAACTGTCCGAACCCATCGTGGACCGGCTGGAACACGAGCTGAAGACCATCGCGTCCATGGGCTTTTCCGCCTATTTCCTCATCGTCCGGGACATCGTGATCCACAGTCCCCGCACCTGCGGCCGGGGGTCGGGGGCCGCCTCCCTGGTCGCGTACTGCCTCGGCGTCACCAATGTCTGCCCGGTGAAGCACAACCTTTACTTCGAGCGGTTCCTCCATCCGGGCCGCACGGACCCGCCGGACATCGACGTGGATTTCGCCTGGGACGAGCGGGACGAGGTGCTGGCCGCCGTGCTGGAAAAACATCGGGGCCACGCGGCCATGGTGGCCAACCATGTGCTGTTCCAGCCCCGGATGGCCGTCCGGGAGACCGCCAAGGTGTATGGCCTCCCCGGCGCCGAAATCGACCGAATCACCCATCGAATGCCCTGGCATTGGCGGCCCGCCGGCCCCGACGCCGCTCTCTTCTCGGAGATCGCGGCCATGCCCGAAGCCCGGGGCCTCGATCTTTCGGATCCCTGGCCGGAAATTTTCGCCCTGGCCCGGCGGATCATCGGCGCGCCCCGCTATCTGTCGGTCCACCCCGGCGGCGTGGTCATCACCCCGGCGCCCATAGACCGCTATGTGCCGGTGGAACGGGCCGCCAAAGGGGTCCCCATCATTCAATGGGAAAAGGATGCGGCCGAGGACGCCGGCCTGGTCAAGATCGATCTTTTGGGCAACCGGAGCCTGGGCGTGATCCGGGACGCCGCGGCCAACGTCCGGCGCAACGGCATCCCCTTCGAAGAGGCGGGGTGGGAGCCCGAAGACGACCCCGTCACCCGGGCCATGGTCTCCCGGGGCGAAACCATGGGGTGCTTCTACATCGAAAGCCCGGCCACCCGGTTGCTCCAGAAAAAAGCGAAGAAAGGCGACTTCGCCCACATGGTGATCCACAGCAGCATCATCCGGCCGGCGGCCAACGACTACATCCGGGAGTATCTCCGGCGGCTCCACGGCGGGGGGTGGAACCCCATTCATCCGCTCCTTTCCGACGTCCTGGACGAAACCTACGGGATCATGGTCTACCAGGAGGACGTCTCCCGGGCCGCGGTCTCCATGGCCGGGTTTTCCCACGCCGAGGCCGACGCGCTCCGGAAGGTCCTCTCCAAAAAGGACCGGGCCCGCCGCCTGGGGGACTACCGGGAACGGTTTTTCGCCGGCGCCGCGGCCAAAGGCGTGCCGGCGGACAAGATCGCCCAGGTCTGGGAGATGATGATGAGCTTCGACGGCTATTCCTTCTGCAAGCCTCACAGCGCTTCTTACGCCCGGGTCTCCTTCCAGGCGGCCTGGCTCAAGGCCCACCACCCGGCCGAATTCATGGCCGCGGTCATCGGCAACGGCGGCGGGTTCTATTCCACCTTCGCCTACGTCTCCGAGGCCCGGCGGCTGGGGTTGTCGATCCGGCCGCCGGACGTCAACCGGAGCGAAGACCGGTGGACCGGTGAGGGGACAACCCTCCGGGTGGGGCTGATGGCGGTCAAGGGGATCTCTCTGGAAACCCGGCAACGCATTGTGGTCCGGCGGCAGGCCGGCCCTTACGGCTCTCTGACCGACTTCCTGGACCGGGTCCGGCCCGATGCGGCCGAGGCCCGAACTCTGATCTACTGCGGCGCCATGGATGCTTTTTCGCCGGACGGCAACCGGGCCGCCCTCATGTGGACCCTGGCGCGGTGGGAAAAAGGCCGGCGGCGCGGCCCGGTCGATGCCGGCCTTTTCAGCGACGTCCCCATGGATGCCCCTCCGCCCCTGCCGCCGGAAGATCGCAGGGAACGACTCCGCCGCGAGTTTTCCGTGCTGGGATTTCTCTGCCGCTGTCACCCCATCGTCTTCTGGTCGGACCGGTCCGGTAAAAACGAAACCGTCAAGGCCGCCGACCTTCATCGCCACGTGGGAAAGCGGGCGACCCTCTGCGTCTGGCTGATCACCGGCAAGCGGGTCCGCACCCGACACGGCGAAACCATGGAGTTTCTCACCTTCGAAGATGACACCGGGCTGGTGGAAACCACCTTTTTCCCCAAACCCTACGCCCGCTTCTGCCATCTGCTGGAGCCGGGTCGGCCGTTTCTGATCTCCGATCTGGTGGAAACGGAATGGGGGGCGGCGACGGTGGCGGTGGAGGGGGTGGATCGACCCCAAAATGCAAAATGCATTTTGCCTTGTCCGGCGCGATTCCCTGGCAAAATTTGTCATCCACCCGACAAAATTTTGTAAAGGGATTTGTAAAGCTGTTGCCATTTTTGAAACGTCAGAAATTGATCGGTCAAAGGCGATTCGCGGCCAATTGAGTGTTATCTTTAAAAAAAAACTTTTATATTAACATTATCCGCTTTCCTATACGGACGAAAGGAGCTTTTACCTCTTATAATCAGAGAAGCATATATAAATACTTTTAATTTCAATCAGTTTTATTTTTTTTCAAATATTCCGAAACAAAGGCATC
>JAABTD010000207.1 GCA_011390065.1 Desulfobacteraceae bacterium | reverse complement strand
GGTACTGATCGTTGACACGCCCATTTCCATTGGGATATGGGCGCCCAAGCTCATCGGGGCCACCCGCCTTCAGGTTCACGAGATCCGGAACGACCTTGAGAATCTGAATATCGACGTCGTCGTCTGGCCCGGACCGGCAGACGAGGCATCGGACAACGTCGACACGGCCATGTCCGAACTGGCAGCCATGTGCGGCGTCGGAAAAAAACAGGATAAATCCGAAGGGGAAGCGCAAACGGCGAAGGGGAACGCGCCGGACGTCGTTTTCGGCATCCTGCTGGAGACCGGCTTCGATCTGACCGCCTTCATAAAAATCGCGCCCGAAACAGCCGCCCGGCTGTTTCTTTTCGTTAATGCGGCCATCGAAGAGCGATATCGCGAGGACGACTCAAAGTTCCGATTCCAGAACATCTACCGACACTCCATGACCATCCGGTATCCGGACGATTTTCAGGACCGGTCGTTTTACCGCATTTGTCTTTCCGCAGTGGATGTGCTGCGACGCGCTAAATACATTCAATCGCTTATTCCTGAATCCAACAAGCCGTTCAAATCGAAACGGAACGTCTTTTCATTTTACGAAGAGTACAAACGCCGCATCGACACCTTTCAGTCCAGTGGGCACAATTACTTCATCTCTTTTGTCCGGTTTCTGCCCGATCCCACGGCGGAGACGCTTCTGAAGCATCTGGAGACGACGCCTGAAGAGATCGACGGCATGTGCCGGTATTTTGAAGATCTCGGATTCATTGAAGTCGACGCATCCGACCGGCTGAAACTGACCTATTCCGGAGACAAATACTTCAAGCTCATCGGCACGGACTCGTTGCCGATCCTTGCAAATGAAAAGCGGCGCTTCATTGAACGGTGGCGATCCGCCCTTGAAAAAACCTGCCATTCCGATTTTGAGCTGTTCGGCAACAACCAGGAACTGAAAAGACTTTCGGATGACCTTTATTTTTCATTAGCCAAAAGCGTCGCCCCGCTCCGGATGCTCCGATATTTCATCAACCGCACCTTTTTCGACTGGATGACCGAAGAAGAGGAACGATTCTGGGAGCATCCCTGGACCCAACGGCTGTTTGCGATCTGGCGGGAAAACATCGCAGGCGTCAAACGGATCTGGCGAACGGGCCAGCGGGATCGAACCGCCTTCCTGGCCTATATGTACCGGAAGTTCGCCATCGCCCACCATCCAAAAAACGCCCCCCTTTTTGACAATTACAAGAGCCTGGCCTTCAACATGACCTTCCTGCGGCCCAACAGCCACGCTCATTTTTACGTCATCTTCTCCTTCATCGTCCGCCCCATCAAGGAAATAATCCGCCAGTATTTCGATCTGGCCGCCATCACCGGCCAGTACGATCTCGTCTTCCGCCGATTTCCGCCCCATCATTACATGTTGAAACTCCATTCCAAACCGGGAGAACGAACCTCTTTCGATCAACGCAAAGGTCTCGACTGGAAGCCATTGACCTTCAAACTTGAAACCAAATTCACGGTTCCGGTTGAACTGGATTCGGTCCGCACCCGTCAGAGGGACCGGACCATTGCCATCCCCGTTGCAAAAGATCCGAATGCCGAAAAGCAAAAACGGGCGGAGATCTCGGCCCTGGAAGATCAAATCAAACATATCCAGAAGGATCTGCTGCACAACTACGATTTCGGCGACGACGGTAAAATTTATTACACCGGCGGAGAACAACCGGAGCCGGTAGATGTGTTCATGAGCAAGCGAGGACCTTTGATTCACACCCTGGACGAGCTGGAGATCGTCAAAGCGATGCCGCGGCCCGGCGCCCAGTCCGGCCTCATCGTCCGGTTCAACCTGCTCGACCCCATCGCTGTGCTGATCAACGGCATCAACCGGCAGCGGGATCTCTATCTGGACGAACTGCGGTATCTGGCGCGGTGCCTCGATCGGCTCGCTAAAGCCTCTGTGGATGCATTGGACGCCGTCATCGACGAGGTCTTCGAGTCGCCCCAGGAATCCGGGTTTTCAGAAGAAACCCTGGATCTCCTCAACAACCTGGAAAGAATTGAAAAAGTTGAGGCCTCCGAAGAACAGGCCTGGGGATATCTGACATCCCGGTTTATCCATGGCGCCCATCATCCGATCCTGGAAGCCATCTGTCACCGCCTTATGAATGACGGGTTCGAAGTCCTTTTCAGCCTTTGGCCCTTGCTGAAAGGGAAAGAGCTTAAATTCGACGAAGAGGGCAATATCGAAGAAACCCGGATCACATCGAGTGAAAACCAGCTGCCCCTCATCGAAAACCTCAAGCGGGAGCTGTCGGATTTACTGAAAAACGTCTTTACGCGCCACATCGACATTTCCGGCGCCACCCAGCGCCGTCAGAGCGAAGCGCGGCTGGCCCAGGCGATCGTGAACCATTGCCTCAACGTGAAAAACGATCCCGAGGCGTTTCGGGAGCGGATTCAGTCCCATCTGCAAGATCATTATGAAACCCATCTTCATTTTTTAAAAGAACACATCGGCGAATCCGAGTTGTTCAAATACATTCACAGAATCGGCTCGGATGTGGACGCCATGATCGAAAAAGACGTCGAAGAGATCGTTCGTCTGACGGCGGTGTCGCGGAATCGACTGTTCAGTCGAACCAATAACAACCGGCTTTTATGCTTTATCGATCCTACCAGCGTGGAAGTCCAAATCGGGGAATTTGCTTACGGGGAGGAGGCGATCGAGAGCGAGATGGCCTATATCGCCGCCAAAGAGACCAAACAGCGGGAACTGGCTGAAAAACAGCATGCCTACGATGCCGAAATCCGCGAGCGGGAGATGGAAAAAACCACGGCCATCGAAAAAGGGCGGCACGAAAAAGAGCAGGAGGATGCCCGTCTCGCTAAGGAAAAAGCCATGCGCCAGGCGAAACTCGACCATGAGAGGGAGCGGGTCCAGGCGGAAAAGGCCAAGGAAGATGCCATCACAGCCATGATGGAAGCGATCAATGGATTGAAGCTGAGGCAGGTCACCAGCGAAACCCGATACCTCGCCGCGGAAGCTTTGAAAAAGCAGGATATGCGAACCTACGCCGTCCTGTCGCTCCTCGACGCCCATCAGAACGCCGGCGGCATCAAAGGCGTCGAGGATCTGCTGGAGGATTCTCCCAACCTGCTCTTCGCCATTGCGCCGGAGGCCGTGGAAACCCGGCATGTCCATAAGTTGAAAGAAGAGGTGGTGGACAAACTGGACACCATTCTCCAGAAGGTCGATCCCATCACCCTTTCGACGCTCTTCAGCAAGGACTATGGCGAACTGATCCGCTCCGACATCTACAATGCCATCATGAAGGAACTGGCCGACACCCTGAAAAATTTCGGTTATCGAGGGCGGCCGATCATGGAGCAGGTCTTCAGCGGGCCGGGGGTTCGGCAGGAAAGCGGCCGGCGGGACAAACAAAGGGGCGCCGCCGGCCGGAAAAGCGGATCGGAAGCTGAATCGGAAGTCGACGACGACAGGGATTCAGGCGAATAAACCATCAGCCTTTGTCGCCAAGGTATTCGATCAACCCTTCCATGGCCATCACCTCATCCCGCCCCCCCAACGCCCGGCGGACCTCGACGACTTTCTTGAGTTCGTCCTTGTCGAGCAGGAGATGCTCCTTCCGGGTGCCGGACTGATTGACGTTGATGGCCGGCCAGATGCGCTGATCCGCGCATTTCTGGCTCAGTCTCAGATCCATGTTGCCGGTGCCTTTGAACTCCTGGAAAATGACCTCGTCCATGCGGCTGCCGGTGTCCACCAGGATGGTGGCCAGGACGGTGAGCGAGCCGCCGCCTTCGATATTCCTTGCAGCGCCGAAAATCTTTCGGGGCATTTCCATGGCGCTGGCGCCCAGACCCCCGCTGAGGGTCCGGCCGTGACTGGGCGTATCCGTGTTGAAGGCCCGAGCCAGCCGCGTCAGTGAATCGATGAACACGACGACATTCCGGCCGGCTTCGGCCCATCGGATGGCGCTGTTCATGGCCATGGCGGTCATGCGGATGTGATCGTTAATACTCTGATCCGAGGAAGAAAAGAGCACCTGCGCGCCGGTCACGCCCCGTTTGAAGTCGGTCACTTCTTCCGGCCGTTCATCCACCAGCAGCACGAAAGCCATGATGTTCGGATGGTTTTCGATAATCGACCCGGCCATGTGCTTTAATATTGTGGTTTTACCGGATTTGGGCGGGGAGATGATCAGCCCCCGCTGTCCCTTTCCGATAGGGACGATGATATCCAGGGCGCGCCCCGTGCGGTCATCCGGCCCCCGGGACAGGAACAGCCGCTCGGTCGGGTCGATGCTGGTCCGTTTGTGCAGGGGCGGGAGCCGGGCGTAGTCCGGCGCCGGCATTCCGTTGACGGCGTCGATTTCCTCGAGTTTGAGATTCTTGCTCCGCCGATCGCCCTTCTTTCCCTTGCCCTGGATGAAAACGCCCTCGGGAAGGTTGAAGCGCCTCACCAGCTGCGTGGGAACGAAAACGTCGTCCGGGGTCTGCTGAAAATTGGTTTCAATCTGTCTGAGAAACCCGAATCCCTTGTCCATTATTTCCAGATATCCGCTTACCGGTTTCAACCGAATCGACTCCTGTGTGGGGTTTATAGTTGCACTTGACGGGCCGCCGTGGGGCCGGGTCCGTCGGTTTGATCTTGCTATCAATGTCTTAACAGCTTATGATATTTTTTTTCAACCTTTACCGGCGATGCATTCGCGACAATGGCGCGGATACGTCATCGGACCGCTCGATATTACAGGACAAAGATGGACGAAGAGAAAAGTCGAACCCGGAAAAAAAACGAGGATCGGCAGCTTCAACGGCTCGGCGAGGCGCTAGTGGCCCTGTCGCCGGAACTCCTGGATCGAATGGAGATGGACGATGAGCTGCGCGATGCGGTCCGGTTTGCCCGGGGGACCAAACGCCGCGGCGCCAGGAGACGCCAGTTGCAATACATCGGCGCCTTGATGCGCCGGATCGATCCGACCCCCATCCAACGAGATCTGGAGCTGCTGGCGCAGGGCGACCGGGAAAAAGCCCTTGCCTTTCAACAAATCGAGAACTGGCGGAATCGCCTCGCGGCAGGGGAGATGGACCTTGTCGAAGAGATCCTGGTTCACTGCCCGGACATCGAACGGCAACGGCTGACCCAGCTTGCACGCAACGCCCAGAAAGAAGTCGCGGCCGGAAAAGGCGTCAAATCGAAGCGAATGCTGTTCCGGTATCTTTCAGGAAATTGCTCGGGCGCGCCGATTTAGTCGCCGGGCCACATCCTCATTTATTCATTTTGCACCTCATTTCGACGGCAGCAGCCACGCCAGCCCCAGGCATATCGTCGCCGCCCCCAGCGTAAACCAGAAGACCAGGAGAATGGAGTCGCCGATGGCGGTCTGCATGGCGATCTGGACCGTCGCGCTCAGCTGCTCCTGAATGTCGGGACGGAAAAGGTTTTCGAAATTTTCCCGGATGCGGTCCCAGAGATCCGGCGGGAGGGCGGCCACGGTTTCGGGTCCCAGGCGCCGCTCCACATTTTCCAGGAAGCGACCGGTGACCAGTCCGCCGCAGACCCCGATGCCGATGGTTCCGCCCAGGGACCGGGTGAACTGATGGGAAGAGGTCGCCACGCCCAGGTGGGTCGCCCCTACGCTGTTCTGGACGATGAGAAGGGTCGAAATGGAG
Source organism: Desulfobacteraceae bacterium (assembly GCA_011390065.1). GTDB lineage: Bacteria > Desulfobacterota > Desulfobacteria > Desulfobacterales > JAABSP01 > JAABTD01. Next base: position 3,636 of record JAABTD010000207.1, on the reverse strand, counting down.
ACGAACCCCATGCCGACGCCGGCCAGCCCCAGCGCGACTGAACAGGTCAACAGCGAGGTCTCCGAGGAAAAAGTGACGGCCATGGCGGCGCCGGCGATGAGAAAGCACCCGCCCAGAATGGCGGAGGGCCGCTCCCGGAACCGATGGACCATCTGTCCGCACAGGAGAGCCCCCATGGACCACCCCAGGCTCAGGGAGACCATGGCCGCACCCAGTTCCATGGGCGTATGGCCCAGGGCGCCCTGGATGAAAAGTGGGGCGTAGGCCGACAGGCAGAAGATGGCGACGCTGCTGAAAAACACCGCGCCATTGCCCAGACTGAACCCCTTGATCCGGAAAAAGTCAATGGGCAGAATCGGTTCCGGGGCCCGCCGCTCCGCCGCATAAAAAGCCGAGAAAGAGGCTGCGAACAGGAGGAACAACCCGAGGATCTCCAGAGAGAACCAGGCGTAGTTTCGCCCCGCCAGCAAAAAAGCGCCCAGCAGGGAGAGGATGGCCGTGGACAGGAACAGCGCGCCCCGGTAATCGATCCGGGCCCCGGACCGCTTTTCCCGGGTCTCGGTGAGAAACAGCCGCAGGCCCAGCAGGGAAAGCCCGCCCAGGGGCAGGTTGATGAAGAAGATCCACCGCCAGGACGCGATGCTGACCATGAAGCCGCCGAAAGAGGGCCCCAGCACGCTGGCCAGCCCCCAGACGAAACTGGCCACGGACATCATCTTGCCCCGTTTTTCAGCGACCGAAATATCCGACAGGACGATATAGGTCAGGGCGAAGACGCCCCCGGCGCCGATCCCCTGGATCGCACGGGAGGCGGTGAGCTGGACCATGCTGACGGACACGCCGGCAAATACGGAGCCGGCCAGAAAAATGAGGATGGAGATGGAAAACAGCATCCGGTTGGGAAAAAGATCGCACAATTTACCGAAGATGGGCAGGGAAACGGCCCTGGCCAGCATGTAGGAAGAGAACACCCAGGAGTAGAGATGGAGTCCGCCCAGTTCCGAAACAATGGTGGGCATGGCCGCGGACATGGCCAGCGTGTCGATGGCGCCGAGAAAAAGCGCCAGCAGCGTGGCGAAAATGATGGAGAGGCGGGCCTTGGGGGTGAGCGTCACGGTTTACAAACTTTCCGGAATTCTTGATTTATGGCTGTTCGGAGCAAGGCGCTGAACAGATTAAAATAAGACGCTGGAAAGCCGGCATCAAGTCGGCGCAGACCATTTTCCCCTTGACATTGTTTTGTGTTCAATATAATTTTGACCTTTCAGGGACGATGGATTCGTTTTGCTGAAAAATTTTATTCCATAACATATTATGAACTTATTTAATCGACCCTCATAATGTCGATCCGGCTATCACCTGGGTATTTTTTGTTGAACAATAAACGAATAAGCCATGACAACAGACGAAAAAAATGCAGATTCAGAATTGGCCCGACGCGGAGAAGTTCTGAAGGCGCTGCGCCAGATCATCCAATCCGTTGACTTGCATTCGCGCCATCTTCTCCGGGAGCACGGCATCACCGGCCCCCAACTGGTCATCTTGCAGGAGGTCGCCAATTTCGGCCCCCTGACCGTCAGCCGACTGGCCGGGGCCACCAGCCTCAGCCAGGGAACGGTCACCAACATCCTCATGCGTCTCGAAAAGGGAGGGTTGGTCACCCGCACCCGAAGCCAGAAGGACAAACGGCAGGTCTACATCGAGACCACCGAGAAGTGCGGGGACCTGCTGGCGTCCGCCCCGTCGCCCCTTCATGAAACCTTTGTGGAACGGTTCGGCGAATTGGAAGAGTGGGAGCAGGAGATGATTTTGAGCGCGCTGAAACGGCTGGCGGCGATCATGACTCCCGCACCCGGCGCGGCGCCGCCCAGGAAGCGGTCCAGGAAGACCGTCCAGGCGGATGAAACCGACGAGGCGACCGATGACCCGGAGAAGGATGCGGAGCGTTTTCTCAACCCCTCCGATGCGCTTGAAAACACATCAAAATGACAGACTTTGTTGACAAAGGCGGCCTATATGTGCGGCATTTGCGGTGAAATCAAATTCAGGGGCGAAACCTCGTCGGCCGAAACCGTGGCGGCCATGACCGCGGCCATGGCCGCCCGGGGGCCCGATGCCTCGGGCCTGTTTCTTCAGGGATCGACGGGCCTGGGGCACCGGCGGCTGAAAATCATCGATCTGAGCGAACGGGCGCAGCAGCCCATGATCGACAACGAACTGGGGTTGGCCGTCGTCTACAACGGCGCGGTTTACAACTACCAGGCCCTCAGAAAAGCGTTGACCGATAAAGGCTATCGGTTTTTTTCAAACGGCGACACCGAAGTGATCCTCAAGGCCTACCACGCCTGGGGCGAGGGCTGTGTGGAACGGTTCAACGGCATGTTCGCCTTTGCCATCCGGGAACGGGACACGGGGCGGATGTTTCTGGCCCGGGATCGGCTGGGAATCAAGCCGCTGTACTATGCCAAACTGCCGGACGGATTGCGGTTCGCCTCGTCCCTGCCCGCCCTGCTGGCGGCCAACGGGGTGGACACGGAAATCGATGCAGTCGCCCTTCATCATTACATGACCTTCCATTCGGTGGTTCCGCCCCCGCGTACGATCCTCCGGGGCGTCCGGAAACTGCCGCCGGGTCACACCCTACGGATCGAACCCGACGGAAGCCTCGAACAGACCGCCTACTGGCGCCTGGACTTCGGGCCGAAGCCCGAGGAAGCCCGATACGGCTTCGAGGACTGGAAAGAACGGCTGCGTCACGAACTGGAAGCAGCGATTCAGCGGCGATTGACCGCCGACGTGCCGGTGGGAGTCCTGCTGTCCGGCGGGCTCGACTCGAGCCTGGTGACGGGGATGCTCTGCAGGGCGGGGCAGTCGGATCTGAACACCTTCTCCATCGGCTTCGAGAGCGTGGGCGATGAAAAAGGCGATGAATTCCAGTATTCCGATCTCATGGCGGACCATTTCGGCACCGTCCATCACCGGATTGAAGTGGACGCCCGCCGGGTTCTGCCCGCTCTGCCGGATTGCGTCCGGGCCATGAGCGAGCCCATGGTCAGCCACGACTGCATCGGTTTTTATCTTCTGAGCCAGGAGGTCGCAAAACACGTCAAGGTAGTCCAGAGCGGGCAGGGCGCCGACGAGGTTTTTGGCGGGTACCACTGGCATCCCCCGATGATGGCAAGCGGCGACCCGGTGGGCGATTACGCCAAGGTCTTTTTCGACGGGGACCAGGCCGATTTTATCCGCGCCGTCAACCCCCGGTTCGTGACAAGCCATCACAGCCGCCGGTTCTTGGAAGAGCATTTTGATCAGCCCGGCGCGCAAACAGGCATCGACAAAGCCCTCCGGCTGGATACCACCGTGATGCTGGTGGATGATCCGGTCAAACGGGTGGACAATATGACCATGGCCTGGGGGCTGGAGGCCCGGGTCCCGTTTCTGGACCATGAGCTGGTCTCTCTGGCGGCCCGGATTCCAGCGGAGATGAAGGTCCGTTCAGGGGGTAAGCATATCCTCAAGGAAGTGGCCCGGGACGTGGTCCCGGCCGCCGTCATCGATCGGCCCAAGGGATATTTTCCGGTGCCGGCCCTGAAGTATCTCAAGGGCCCTTACCTGGATTTTGTCCGGGACATCGTC
>JAABTD010000414.1 GCA_011390065.1 Desulfobacteraceae bacterium | reverse complement strand
GGTCATCTCCAGGCCGGAGACCGAGACGCCGCCGGCGTTGGCCGCCTTGCCCGGGCCGTAGAGGATGTGGCTGTCGAGGAAGAGATGGACCCCCTCCGGCGTGGTGGGCATGTTGGCGCCTTCGCTGACCAGGAGGACGCCGTTGTCGATCATGTTTTTGGCGTCTTTGCCGTTGATCTCGTTCTGGGTGGCGCTGGGGAAAGCGCAGTCGGCCTTGTGAGCCCACAGCGGATTGTGGTCGGCGCCCGGGTCCAGAGACGTGTAAACAGCGTCGGGGTATTCTTCGACGTACTCCTTCATGCGGCCCCGGCGGATGTTCTTCAGCTTCTTGACAAAGATCAGCTTATCGGCGTCGATGCCGGCTTCGTCATAAATATAGCCGGAAGAATCGGACAGGGTGATCGGCCTGGCGCCCATTCCGATGAGTTTTTCGGCGGTATATTGCGCCACGTTGCCCGATCCGGAAACCAGACAGGTCATCCCCTCCAGGGTCTTGTTCTGGGTGGCCAGCATTTCAGCGGCAAAATAGACCGATCCGTATCCGGTGGCCTCGGGACGGATGAGGGACCCGCCCCAGTTGATGCTCTTGCCGGTGAGGACGCCGGTGAACTCGTTTTTCAGCTTCTTGTACATGCCGAACAGGTAGCCGATCTCCCGGGCGCCCACGCCGATGTCGCCGGCCGGCACGTCGGTATTGGGGCCGATGTGGCGGTAGAGTTCGCTCATGAAACTCTGGCAGAACCGCATCACCTCCAGATCGGACTTTCCCTTGGGATCGAAGTCGGACCCGCCCTTGCCCCCGCCCATGGGCAGGGTGGTCAGGGCGTTTTTAAAGACCTGCTCGAAGGCCAGAAACTTCAGGATGCCCAGATTCACCGACGGATGGAACCGCAATCCGCCTTTGTAGGGCCCGATGGCGCTGTTCATCTCGATCCGGAACCCCCGGTTGACCTGGACGATCCCCTGGTCGTCCACCCACGGCGCCCGGAACATGATCACCCGATCCGGCTCCACCAGCCGCTCCAGGATTTTGGCGTGCCGATATTCCGGATGCTGATCGATCACCTTCTCCACCGAACCCATCACCTCGTCCACCGCCTGGTGAAATTCCCGTTCGTTGGGGTCCTTGTCCTTTACGTGCTGTACGATGTCCAGCATGGTTGCCTCCTATGTTGGATGGTTGCCGTTTCTGGCCGCTTTGACGCCCGTTTCAGTCATTTTGATATTCTGGCTTTTTTTTAATGCCGCTGCAAGGCATTTTAGCGCCCCTTACGGCGTCGGAACCGGAATCGCCGATCTGAAGGCGATTCAGGATAATGATGAGCAATAAGATTTTGTATTGGAAAGCAAAATTTTATTTGATATTAAAAGTCGATTATGCGGCATTTTTCCCCTTCAGCCCTATCCTTCCGGCTTTTCGTCATCGCCGCCGGCGTCGTCGTCGTCTTTTTCCTGTGGGCGCCCGGCGTCGCGGCGGATGAGCCGTCCGTTGAATTAACGCATGAGGAACACCGGTGGCTGGAACGGCATCCGGATATTGCGCTGGGGTTCGCGCCGGATTACCCACCGGCCGTCATGGCCGCGGAAAATGGGGAATTTTCGGGAATTTTTCCGGATTTTCTCAAACTGCTGAATCAAAGGACGGGAACCGATATCCGGATTGTTCTGGGCCCGTGGGCGGAGATGTTAAACCAGGCGAAAAACCGGTCCATCGACGGCCTTGGCGCGTCGCATATCGCCGATTCCCGACGGCGATATTTCAAATTTACCCGCCCTTTGTTTAATGTTTATTACTACATCTACGCCCGTTCCGAGGACCTGGGCCGCTTCAAGGGGATTGCCGATCTTTCGGGCAAGCGCGTCGGCAACATCCAAAACTACATAAAGATCGAAGAACTCATCAACCAAAACAGCGGCATTTTACCGGCGCCGCTGAAAAGCACGGAAGCCATGGCCGCCGCCCTTTTGAGCGGCGAGGTAGACGCCTTGATCGCCAACCCGGCTCTGGAATACTGGCGGAGGCAAAACGCGCATACCGGCTTCGCCGTCGCGGCCATGCTGCCGGAAAGCCGGGCCGGGGTCGTATTTTCCATCCGCAAGGACTGGCCCGAGCTGGTCGGCATCCTCGACAAGGGGCTGGCCGCCATTTCTGACTCGGAGAAGCAGGCGATCCTCAACCGCTGGCTGGGCGACATCCGCCTCGATGCGCCCTCCATGAAGATCGCGTTGACGCCGGAGGAGCGGGAATGGATCCGGGACCATCCGGTTTTCACCGTCGGCGCCTTTTCTTTACCGCCATACATCATTCAGAATAAGAATGGCCTGGTCACAGGCTATATGACCGAGATGATCCGTGAGATCGGCGCCAAAACCGGGCTGACGCCGAATTTTTCCTACGGTTCGCTGGGTTTGGTCCTGAAACGGTCCGAAAGCAAGGACATACCGGTTGTCATGGGGGTGATCGAGACGCCGGAAAGGGCCCGGCTGTTTGACTTTTCCATCGAGGCATTCCCTATTAACCTGTCGATTTTCGGTCGGGCGGATGATCCGCGCATCGGCGATCCGGCATCCCTGAACGGCAAACGGATCGCGACCTATCCGCGGTATTCGATTCAACCGTTCCTGGAGAAACAGCTCCATGGCGCCCGTTTCGTCATGGCGGAGGACGCCCTGGACATGCTCCAGACGGTGGTCCGGGGCCAGGCCGACGCCGCCGTCCAGGAACTGCACACC
>JAABTD010000413.1 GCA_011390065.1 Desulfobacteraceae bacterium | reverse complement strand
GACATGCGGAATGAAACCAGAAGACCGCTTCACCGGTTGCCTCCTCGGCGGGGCCGTGGGGGATGCTTTGGGCGCCCCTGTGGAATTCATGACGACGGCGGAAATCCACCGGCGGTTCGGCCCGGAGGGGGTCTCGGATTATGAGCCGGCTTACGGGCGAAAAGGGGCCATCACCGACGACACCCAGATGACGCTGTTCACGGCCGAGGGGCTGATCCTTCACAAAGCCCGGGACACCGACAGCCCCCTGGTTGAATCCGTTTACCACGCCTATCTGCGATGGCTGTCGACCCAAAGGGCAGCAGGGGAGGGCCGTCTGCTGAAACAACACGGCTCGTGCAGCATGGTGGACGGCATCCTGATCGGATTTCCGGATCTCCATTCCCGCAGGGCGCCGGGGAACGCCTGCCTGTCGTCCCTTTCCAGCGGACGGATGGGAACCCTCCAGCATCCCGTCAACAACAGCAAAGGCTGCGGCGGGGTCATGCGCATCGCGCCGGTGGGGTTGTTTCTGGGAGAAGATGCGGCGGTGTTCGACGCCGCCTGCGAGATCGCGGCCATCACCCATGGCCATCCAACAGGATATCTGGCGGCCGGATGCCTGGCCCTGATCATCCATCGGTTGAGGGCCGGGCAGGGATTGCCGGACGCCGTTCAGGCGGCCTTGAGACTCCTGGAATCCAGACCCCATCATGAGGAAACATCCCGGGCTGTGAAATGCGCCCTGACAGCCTGGAAAACTCAACCGCCATCGGTTCAAACCGTGGAGCGTCTGGGGGCCGGTTGGATCGCCGAGGAGGCGCTGGCCATTGGCCTTTATTGCAGCCTTGCGGCAGACGTTGATTTCGAAAAAGGGATCTGTCTGGCCGTCAACCACGGCGGGGATTCGGACAGCACCGGCGCCATCGCCGGAAACATTCTGGGAACGCGGCTGGGCAAAGGAGCGATTCACCGGCGATACCTGGCAACCCTCGAGTTGGCGGAGGTGATCGAAGAGATCGCCGTGGATCTGTTTGAAAGAGCGGATCCGGCCGTCACTTGAACAGCTCCAACTGGCCGTCGCCATCCACGATCCTGAATCGCGCCTCCTTCACTTCCCGCTCCTGAGCGCAATAAGACATGGAAACCCCCAGATGACCCTGGGCCGCGAAGAAGGCAGCCAGCAGTCCGACCCGATAGCCGCGGCGATAGGCCCGCTCCCGTTCGCCCTGGACTTCGGCGATGAGGCTTTCGGCCTCATCGAGATATTTTAACTCTTCCTTCATATCCATAGCGTTTTCAAGGGCTTCTTCGACAAACGCCGCAAGCCGGATGCCGTTGTCGTCGCAGTATTCCCGAACCTGCTCATATAATGAGGCGTCCAGGGAAATGGTTTTTCGATCTTTTTTCTCACCCGAAGTCTGTTCCGCCATCGATTTCCAATCCTGTTTGTAAAGCCGGTTTCTGCAAAAGATTCGGTTGACACGGCCCTGAAAATAGGGTTTGTTTGACCCTTTTAACCCGAAGAACCATCCAACCTCAAGGGGGCACCGCCGATATGAGCGCCGACACCAAAAAAGTCATCTATTCCATGGTCGGGGTCAGCAAATACCATGACAAAAAACCCATCATCAAAGACATTTCCTTGTCTTATTACTACGGCGCCAAGATCGGCGTTCTGGGCCTGAATGGTTCCGGAAAAAGCACGCTTCTGCGCATTATGGCCGGAACGGAAGAAAATTTCAACGGCCAAACCATTTTGTCCGAGGGCTACACCGTCGGCCATCTGGAGCAGGAGCCCCTGGTGGATGCGACCCGGACGGTCCGGGAGATCGTGGAGGAAGGGGTTCAGGAAACCGTCGATCTGATGAACGAATTCAATGAGATCAACGAAAAATTCGCCGAACCCATGTCCGACGATGAGATGGACAAGCTCATCGCCCGACAGGGCAAAGTTCAGGACAAGCTCGACGCCCTGGACGCCTGGGACCTGGACGCCCGGCTCGAAATGGCCATGGACGCCCTCCGGTGCCCGCCGGGGGACGCCCTGGTGGAGGTGCTCTCCGGCGGCGAAAAGCGGCGCGTGGCCCTGTGCCGGCTGCTGCTCCAGAAGCCCGACATTCTACTCCTGGACGAACCCACCAACCATCTGGACGCTGAAACCGTGGCCTGGCTGGAGCAACATCTCCAGCGTTATGAGGGCACGGTCATCGCCGTCACTCATGATCGCTATTTTCTCGACAATGTGGCCGGGTGGATCCTGGAACTGGACCGGGGTCACGGCATCCCCTGGAAAGGCAATTATTCCTCCTGGCTGGAACAGAAACGGAATCGCCTCCAAAAAGAAGAAAAGGCGGAAAGCCAGCGCCAGAAGACGCTGGAGCGGGAGTTGGAATGGATCCGGATGTCCCCCAAAGGGCGCCACGCCAAATCCAAAGCCCGCATTAAAGCCTATGAAGAACTCCTGTCAACTTCCTCTGAAAAACAGGCCCGGGAACTGGAGATTTTCATCCCGCCCGGTCCGCGCCTGGGTGATCTGGTGATCGAGGCTGACAATCTCACCAAAGCCTATGGAGACCAGCTTTTGATGGACAAGGTCTCTTTTTCGCTGCCCCCCGGCGGCATCATCGGCATCATCGGTCCCAACGGGGCCGGCAAGACCACGCTGTTTCGAATGATCACCGGTCAGGAAGAACCCGACGACGGCCAAATCCGCATCGGCGACACCGTTCAACTAGCCTATGTGGACCAGAGCCGGGAGATCCTC
>JAABTD010000040.1 GCA_011390065.1 Desulfobacteraceae bacterium | reverse complement strand
GTACCGGTCCATGCCGCCGATGAAACGGATCTGGCTGTAACGTTGATGCTTGCCGATAACCTGGATGAACAAAGACGCCAGCTCGCCCCGCCACTGGTCGAGATCCTTCGCGCTCAGGGGATCCGCGCCATTGTTTTCAATGGTGCGGACGATGCCTTGTACCGGCTGGGCATTGGATAGAAACAGCACATCCTTTTTCGCCGCGTCGATGTCTTCCCTGAACCGTTCGACCCGCTGCTCGATTTCGTAAAGCAGGGCGGTTCGGGCGTAATCCAAGAGAAGACGGCGGTTATGGGTGTAAAAATACAGGCTGAAAGTCCCGATCAGGAGCAACATCAATATAGTAAAACCAGATCCGATTTTGACGAACAGACTTCTCATTCCCGCTCCTTGAATTCGCACCGCCGGTTTGACGGGTAGTTTTCTTTTCATTGATGCGGTGGCTGTGGCCGGTGCAAAGAACGATGGGGAGGTCCGGGCGAATAAGCAGCATTTCCCGGGCAAGACGATCGCCCGGCATATCGGGCATGGCCATGTCGGTCATCACCAGATCAAACCGAAGGGGGGCGGCCCTGAACATTTATTCTCTATAACCCCAGCCTTTCAATGGCAAGGACAAATCCGATTCGGCTTTAGCGGGAGCGTTGGTGGTTTTGAGAGGGGGCGTCGTTTGTACGACGGGAGAAATGGCGGGGACCGCTTATCCCATCTTACCTTTCGCGCCGACGCAGTTTCCGCAGATGCCGTCCACCCGCACCTCCACTTTTTCGATGGCGCCGGGATAGCGCCGTTCAAGAGCGCGGGTGTCCAGGTCGAGACTGTCGGAAGCGAGGCATTCCATGGCGCCGCAGCGGCGGCAGAAAAAGTGGGGGTGGGGGCGGTGGTTGGCGTTGGGCGCCAGGCCGTACCGGAAGGAACGGTCGCCGCTGCTGAGGCGTTCCAGGAGATTTTTTTCCACCAGCAGATCCAGGATGCGGTATACCGTGACCCGATTGAGGCGATGGGTCCGGTTCAGGGTTTCGTAGATCTTCTGGGGGCTCAGGGGGGCCGGGCTGTCGCCCACCAGTTCCATGAGCATCAGCCGGTTAGGGGTCGGCGTCACGCCTTTGGACCGGAAAAGACGGGGGTAATTGCATCGTTGGCACATGGTCATCCCGCCCCTTTGCGCGTCCGGATCGCCGACCGGCCGTAATCGAAGAAGATCGACAGGAAAAAGGCGACGCCGCCCACCAGGATGATCATGGCGCCGGAAGTGAGGTTGAAGCTGTAGGAGAGCCACAACCCGCCCACGGTGAAGACTGCGCTGAGCAGGGTGGAGAGGATCATCATGCGGGAAAGGGAGGGGACGTATTTTTCCGAGATGTAGGGCGGGATGGTCAGCAGGGCGATGACAAGGATCAGCCCCACCACCCGGATGATCATCACCACCGACAGGGCGATCATGCCCATGAGCAGGAAGTGGAAAAAGGCCACCGGCACGCCCCGGAGGCGGGCGAAATCCTCGTCGTAGGACATGGCCAGAAAGTCGTGGTAGAACAAAACAGTCAGGATGAGAATGACCCCGCTCATGACCGCCATGATCCACAGATCGGTTTGGGGAACCGCCAGGATGGATCCGAACAGGTAACTCATGAGATCCACGTTGTATCCGGGGGTCAGATCCGTTAAAATCACGCCCACGGCCATGCCCACGGCCCAGAGCACCCCGATGATGGTGTCGGACCGGTGACGGGCTTTCAGGGTGACGGCGGCCATAATCATGGCGATGATCATGGAAAACCCCAGGGCGCCGACCATGAAGGGCAACCCCAGGTAAATGGCCAGTCCGATGCCGCCGTAGGCCGCGTGGGCGATGCCGCCGGAGATGAAGACGATCCGGTTGACGACGACCAGGGACCCGATGATCCCGCAGGTAAGGGACGCCAGCAGGCCGGCCGCCAGGGCGTTTCGCATGAATTCGTAGCTCAGGGCCTCGATCATGAGGACGCCCTTTCGTCGCCGTTGTGTTCCTTGAGAACGCGATGGGGAAGACCGTGGGCCACAAGTTCCACCGGGCACTGGTACATGTCGATCATCTCCTGGGTGACTTCGGCGTCGCCATGGTAATGGACGCAGCGGTTCACGCAGGCCACCGATTTGACGTAAGCGTTGATCATCATCAGCTCGTGGCAGACGATGACGATGGTTACGACGCGATTGAGTTCCCTGAGGATCTCGTAAAACTCCGACTGGTGCTTGGTGTCCACGCTGGCGGTGGGTTCGTCCAGAAAGAGGATCTCCGGTTCGGTGGCCAGGGCCCGGGCGATCATCACCCGCTGTTGCTGCCCGCCCGACAGCTCCCCGACGTGGCGGTTCCGGAATTCCCACATCTCCATGGCTTCGAGGGCCTTCCGGGCTGCGTCTTTGTCCTTCCGGGAATGGCGGGGCCAGCGCCGGAAGGTGGTGAGCCGTCCCATGAGCACCACGTCGAGAACCGAGACGGGGAACCGTTGATTGGCCCCGATGTTCTGGGGCACATACCCCAGCCGGGTCGCAACGGACCGGGGCGGTTTTCCCAGCACCCGGATTTTTCCTTTGTCGGGTTTGAGCAACCCCACCATCAGCCGGATCAGGGTCGTCTTGCCCCCGCCGTTGGGGCCGATAAGCGCGGTGAAATCGCCTTTCCGGATGGCCAGGTTCACGTTTTCGAGCACGGGCTCCCCGTTGTGGGAAAACCAGACATTTTGCAGCAGGATGACCGGCGCGCCCATGATTATCGCATGGCCTCCGCAAACCGTCGGGTCACCTTCCGCAGATTGTCGGTCCAGTCGGCGGCCAGGGGGTCGGCTTCGGCCACCCGGCCGTCCACTGCGTCGGCGATAATCCTGGCGCTCCGGTCGGAAAATTGCGGCTGGACAAAGATCACCCGGATGCCGTTTTCCCGGGCCAGGGCGATCAGGCGTTGAAGGTCGGCCGGTTTCGGATTTTTTCCCTCGATTTCCGCCGGGACCTGTTCCAGGCCGTAGGCGTCGGCAAAATAGCCCCAGGAGGGGTGAAAGACCATGAACCGGCGTTTTTCCAATGGGGCCAGGATTCTCCGGATGTGGGCGTCCAGCTCCGTCAGCTCGGAGACAAAGGCCCGGCAGTTCGCTTCGTAGGCATCCCGGTGGTCCGGGTCGGCGTCGATGAGGGCCGTCAGAATGTTCCGGGCCTGGAGGATGACCAGGGGAGGGGAGAGCCAGATATGGGGATCGGGGATTCCCGACGCATCCCCGGCTTCCGCATGGCTGTGGCCGTTTCCGTGGTCGTGCCGGCCTTTCATGTGACGGATTTCGATGCCGTCCTGGGTCCGGATCACTTTCATGTCCGGATTGGCGGATCGAATCCGATCGAGCCAGGTCCGTTCAAAGGGCGCGCCCACCGCGAAATAAAGGGTCGCCTTGGACAGGCCCCGCATCTGGGCCGGTTTGGGTTCGTAGGTGGCCGGGCTGGCGCCGGGGGGAACCATCACCGACACCGCGACCCGATCCCCGCCGATCTTTTTGACGAAGTACGACTGGGGGGCCACGCTCACGAATGCGGGCATCGGATCGCCGGGAGCGCTTCGGGCGGGGCCCGGCAAAGCGACGGCGATGATCGTCAGAAGCGCCGCCAATGCATAACATGTCTGTTTCATCCGCTGGTTTCCTTTTCAATGGTCACAATGCGGGGGACAGTATGCAACTTATTTGCATGGAAGTCAATACAGGATCAAACGCCTGTTCATAAGTGATCGTCAACCGGGAAATCATAAGAGCCGATGCTCTGCCGCAACGTCTGGATGTCTTCTTGGACCGCATTCAGCGCCGTCGCCATCCGATCCGATTGGAGGTTCATCGACAGCAGGGCGCAGATATACTGGTTCAGGCTGACGCCGTTTTTCCGGGCGGATCGCGTGAGTTCCTGGTGCAGGAATTTGGGCATTCGAAGGACGAATCGGCCGCTGTAATCCCGACGATCCGGTTCCGGCTCCGGAATGTCGAGCCCCTCTTCAAGATACTCTTCGAACCGATCTTTCTGATTCTCTTCCAGGTCGGCCAGGGCATCGGCCTTGGTTTTTCCATCGCCCACGATCCCTAACGTCCCAAACCGCGGCAACCTGGCCATATAACCGCCGCCTTCGTTTTCCGGGATTGATACGATCTCTATTTTGTAAGGCAATGACAGAAAATAATTCAGGTCTTTTTTCATAGCTTATCTCCTGACTCCATTAGAAGCTGTACGGCTTCCACCAGTCTTTTGACGTAAAAGCCTTTGACCTGTTGTCCGCCCTTAACCGGCACGGAGATTTCTCCATACGGATGATAATCGGGGTGGTTTTCAAGCCATTTGCATCGCACGACGATGTGGGACGATTTCTTCTGACGCCACATATCTGGGAAAAATGTGTTTAGAAAGGTCTTAACATCATTGATGCGGGCTTCTTTGGGTGGATTGCCGGCCCATTGCGTTAACAGCTTTTCCCCTTTTCCCATGCTTACCCCTTTTTGATATTAGATATAGTATCATCCCTGCATAGATCAAGCATTTTTGTTCTATCTTCAAATGTCCGGCGAAAAAAATTACCGATTATAACGGATTTTGGGGATGGCCCTGAAAGGGCGTCACATACCAGCCCAGGGCAACGCCGGCAACGCCCTGGGGGGCGGCTGTCGGTCGTGAGGTCGGCAAGGCGATGATGGGTCGGTGGTGGAAGGCGGGAAATCCGGCGTTCCCGACGGGTCGGGAACGCCGGATGGTTTTAGATCAGCTCAGGGTGATGGGCATCCCCATCATGGGCCACAGAAAATAGACCGCGAACCCGGTGACGATCATCAGCAGGATGGAAGCCGGGATGCCCCAGAGGAAAAACTCGGCGGTGGTGAACTGGCCCGAGTCGTAGGCGATGGCGTTGGGCGCCGCGCCCACCAGCAGCAGGAAGGGCATGCCCGCCACGACCAGGGAAGAGAACAGGATGACCTCGCCGGCCACGCCCAGGTAGGGGGCGATGACCAGGGCCACCGGCAGGGAGATGGCGATGGCGGCCACGTTCATGATGAAGTTGGTCATCATCATGACGAAAAAGGCGATGCTCATGATGAAGACGAACCAGTGGGCCTCCTTGAACATGGCCAGCCAGTTGATGGCGAGCCACTCCGCGGCGCCGGTTTCCCAGAGGCAGAACCCGATGCTCATGGCGCCGGCAAACAGCAGGATGATGTTCCAGGGGATTTCTTCCAGGTCGTTGATGTCGAGAATGCCGGTGATGAAAAACAGGATGGTGCTCACCAGGATGACGGCTGTTTTATGCGGCGGGACAAAATCGGGAACGGCGGTTTTCATATAGGCGAAGATGGCCAGGGCCGCGATGCAGATCCCGACGATGGAGGCTGCGAGCACCTCTTTACGGGTGATGCCGCCCAGTTCCTTATATAATGTCTTGGCCCGTTCCTTGAGGCCGGGTATGGTTTTTTTCTCCGGTTTCATGACGATCAGGAAGAAGATCCACAGCAGGAAGGTCATGATCCAGCCAACGGGAAACATGTAGTAGGACAACTCGAAAAAGCCGATATCCTGATGCACGACGTCCTTGTAAAAGCCAATGGCCACCGCGCCCCGGGCCGCGCCCAGCAGGGTGACGATAGAACCTGCGCCGGCCACGTAAGCCATGCCCATGAACAATCCCTTGCCGAATTTGGTCGGTTGGTCTCCTTCCCCATACAGAGAATAGATGGCCACCAGCAGGGGATAAATGGTCGCGGCCACGGCGGTATGGGCCATGATGTGGGCCAGGGCGGCGGTGACCAGAAAACACCCCAGGTAGATCATGCTGGTGCTTTCGCCCACAATGGAGAGCATTTTATAGGCCAGCCGACGGGTCAGTCCGGTCTTGGTGAACACCAGGCCGATGACGATGGAGCCGAAGATGAACATGACCGACGGGTCCATGAAGTCCTTGAAGGCCGCGCTGGCCGGCCGGATCAGAAACAGGGCCTGCAGCACGCCGATGGCCAGGCTGGTCACGCCGATGGGCACCACCTCGAACACCCACCAGGTGCCGGCCAGCAGAAAGACGGCGATGGCCCCTTTCCCGGCCGGCGTCAACGCGAAATGTTTCCCCATGGGGTCCACGGCGTCCGGCCATGACGGGGAATAATAGACGATGAAGAAGAGCAGAACGCCGGTGAGCAGCGCGGCTATTTTCCCCCAGTTGATGTTTCTGTCAGCGGCTTCTTGAATGTCGCTTGGCATGTTCTCTAACCTCCGTTTGAATTGTCGTTGTCGCGCGATTCGCCCGGTGATCGGGTTCTGAACGCTATCCGGTCCGTACGTCGTCGATGGAACACTCTTTCATGGCCTGGAAAACGGCGGCGAAAACGTCGGTCAACCGAATAATACCGGTGATGGATTTGCCCTTGGTCACCAGCAGCGACTGATGATGGCCGATGACCAGTTGGTGAATGGCCTGGTCCAGCGTGGCGTCCTCTTCGACGTATTCGCCCTCCGAGGGGCTGTACATGACGTCCCTGGCTTTGATCTCCATTGCTTTTTTGCAGATGTCCGTCATGGGCTTGTTCCACATGCCGTGGCCCTCCATGATCGTCATGATGAACTTTTTGGAAAACCCGACGGCGGCGGCGCCTTTGCCGCTGAATTCAGAGTACTTGGGTTCCAGCGATTTGAGCGCATCCAGCTGGCTGATTTTCCCGACAACATTTCCCGCCTTCGACAGCACCAGGATGGCCCGGTGACGGTATTTCTTGCTGTCGAAGCTTTCCTGGGCCGCCTCCAGGGCGCAGACCGCCTCGAAAAGGCTGGCATTCTCCTCCACCGTGGCATACTCCGCCAACGGCACCATCAAGTCTTTCAAAGTGATTGAATGCATCCCGAAACCTCCTTTATAATGATGAACTCCTACTAAGGACATGTATAATGATGAACTCCTACTAAGGACATGGCCGCTGCCGAGGCGACCTCGACCGTACCGTGATGCTCCCCATGCCGGCCCACCGGCATTCGGACCCCGGGTCGATCGCCTCCCTCAAAAAAGGTAGCCTTTATCATGGGAAATGGCGAATATCAAGAAGAGTTCGGAGATGATTTGAATTGTTTCTATGAGTTTGATTATTAAGACCGGTGGGTTGTTTTTCTTTGGACGATTCCTGACGTCCTCATGTTCGTCAGCCTTTGGTTTTGTAATTGAGAAATATTGCATTCCATGGTAAGGTGTCATTTCATATGAATGCGCCGTCAGTGGGCGATAGAGCCGACTCTCCTGAATCCTGTTCAAATTTTACGGCTGGTTAATTTAGAGCTTGACACATTTTGAAACATCGTATAGGTTACGCATCTGCCTGACAAGCGCTACTTAGAACGCATCAAAGCTCTCAAAAAAACCAAGGAGGAATCGATGGGGAAAAACGGAAGATTCTGGGTTGTCGCACTGGTGCTGATGTTGGGGGTGTTCCTGATCGCATCTCCCGTGCTCGGGCAAACGCCGACGGAGTCGGCGCCGTCGCCCGGCGCCGATGGACACGCCTGGTGGTTCTGGCCGCTGCTGCTCTTGATCACCACTTTCGTCATGGGGATACTGGCCGTTCTGGGCGGCGTAGGCGGCGGGGTGTTGTTCGTGCCCATCATCAGCGGCTTTTTTCCGTTTCATCTGGACTTTGTCCGGGGGACCGGCCTGCTCGTGGCCCTTGCCGGGGCCCTGGCGGCCGGACCGGGCCTTCTCAAGGCCAACTTGGCCAGTCTGAGGCTGGCCATCCCGGTGGCCCTGATCGCATCCACCTGCGCCATCGCCGGCGCCATGCTCGGCCTGGCCCTGCCCACCAATGTCATCCAGATCGCCCTGGGCGCCACCATTCTCGGCATCTGCATCCTTATGCTCACCGCCAAAAAATCGGATGTTCCGGACGTGCCCAAGGCCGACGCGCTTTCGTCGGCACTGGGGATTTTCGGCGTGTACCAGGAGGCGTCCACCGGCAAGCTGATCCACTGGAAGATTCACCGCACGCCCCTGGGGCTGTGCCTGTTCGTGATCATCGGCGTCATGGCGGGCATGTTCGGGCTCGGCGCCGGTTGGGCCAACGTGCCGGTGCTCAATCTCCTCATGGGCGCGCCCCTGAAGATCAGCGTGGCCACCAGCAAGTTCCTGCTCTCCATCACCGACACCTCGGCCGCCTGGATCTACATGAACAAAGGATGCGTGATCCCGCTGATGGTGGTGCCGTCGCTGGTGGGCATCATGCTCGGTTCCTTCGTGGGGGTCCGGCTGTTGAAGGTCGCCAAGCCCACTTTCATCCGTTGGATGGTCATCGGCATTCTCGCCTTTGCCGGCCTCAAGGCGCTCCAGAAGGGAATATTCGGATAGAACCCCCGACCGGACATGCAAACAGAAACAGGAGGAACGAATATCATGGCTGAAACACCTGAAAAATCGAACGTCTCTCTGGAGGCGAGCCCGGAACAGTTGATTTATGCGGCCATTCTGGAAAAAGGGATGTATATCGGGCTGCTCATCCTGCTGATCACCTACTTCATCTATATTCTGGGCATCCTTTCCCCTCTCATTCCACTGGATGAGATCTCAAATTACTGGACGATGAACGTGGATCAATACCTCCACGAGGCCGGGATCCACGCGGGATGGGCGTGGCTGCGTCTGATCAAGTACGGGGATTACCTCAATTTCATCGGCGTGGCCATTCTGGCGGGGGTCACGATCATCTGCTATCTCAGGATTGTGCCCACCCTGCTCAGAAACAACGACAGAGTTTACGCCGTCATGGCCCTGCTGGAAGCCGTTATTCTGTCCGTTGCCGCCAGCGGGCTGTTGGGCACAGGCGGACACTGATCTGCCGATGACGCCCCCGGAGGCCGGACCGGCCTCCGGACCCCAAGAAACTGATTGCCCACTCAAGGAGGCGCCGATATGCTGAAGACAAGCGTCCGGGACATCATGATCCCGATCGATGATTATTCCACAGTGTCGCAGAAGGCCACTTTGAAAGAGGCCGTCTTCACCCTGCGGGGCTCTTACTGCGAGTTGAACAGCGAGTCTTGTACGGAAGCCGGCCATCGGACCGTTTTCGTTCTGGACGACGACGGCCGGCTCCAGGGGATCCTCGACTTCAACGCCATTTTGAAGACCCTGATACCGGAAGTGGCCGGCGGGATCACCCAGCGGCTCGCCGCCGCAGGCGTCTCGGCGGCCTTTGCTGAAGCGGACGCCTCAAGCCTGGACGACGCGAACCTGGGATTCCGGGCCCGCATCCGCAAGAACGCCCAGGCCAAAGTAACGGATATCATGTTGAAAATCCGGGGAACGATCCAGGCCGACGCCAGCCTGATGGATGCGCTGAAAACAATTTTCAGGAACAAGATCACCAAACTGCCCGTTTATGAAGGGGACAGACTGGTGGGGGTCCTTCGGGATGCGGACCTGTTGCTGGCCGTCCATAATATCCTGGAAGAAGAGGGGTAGTGGGAACGGTCGGCAGTTGCCTGCCCCGGGTGGAGGGGCTGTTTCAGGAGTCCATCGCCCTCCAGGCGCTCATCGACGACATCCCCATGGGCATTGCCATTCTCGATGAAAATTTGCAGGTGACGCTGTTGAACCGGGCGTTGTGCGCCCTCACCGGCTTTTCTCAGGAGCTGGCCGCCGCCTACCGCGTCCCTTGCCGCCATGTGGTCCGAAGCCGAATCTGCGCTGCCGGTTGCCCGGCGCGGAAGATGCGCACGGACGCCAACCCCGTGAGCGTGGATACCGACATCATCGACCGGGAGCGGCAACGGATTCCCGTCCGCATCACCCTGGCGCCCGTCGCCGGGAAGGGGGAAACGCCAGCGGGGTTTATCGAGACCGTCGAAGACATGCGCCCCTATCGGGAGCTGGGCGTTCGAGCGAGCCAGGCCTACAGCTTCGGCGAGATCATCGGCAAGAGCCCCCGCATGGAAAAGGTTTTTTCGATTCTGCCGGCGGTGGCCCAGAGCGACTCGTCGGTGCTGGTCACCGGAGAAACCGGCACAGGCAAGGACCTGGTGGCCGAGGCCATCCACGGGGCCTCGGGCCGGGCCAAAGGGCCCTTCATCAAGGTCAACTGCGGCGCACTGCCGGAAACCCTGCTGGAATCGGAGCTGTTCGGCCACCGGAAAGGGGCGTTTACCGGCGCGGTGGAAAACAAGCCGGGCCGGTTTCAACTGGCCCATAACGGCACCTTGTTTCTCACGGAGATCGGCGATCTGCCCCTGACCCTTCAGGTGAAGCTGCTGACCTTTCTGGACGATCAGGTGATCTATCCCCTGGGCGGCGCCAAAGGGTTCCAGGCCGATGTCCGGGTGATCGCCGGCACCCACCGGGATCTGGAGACCATGGTTCAGGAGGGCCGGTTCCGGCAGGATCTGCTTTTCCGGCTCAACGTGGTTCGGGTCCATCTGCCGCCGCTCCGGGAACGGGAGGACGACATCCGGCTGCTGCTGGACCATTTTCTCAACCGGTTCGCCGAAAAGTTCGGCAAGGCCGTCGGGGGCTTCTCCAGAGACGCCCTGACCTTGTTGACCCGTTACGAATACCCGGGCAACGTCCGCGAACTCCGGAACATCGTCGAATACGCGGTCAATGTCTGCGGGGAGACCCGGATCGGCGCCGATCATCTGCCGGCCTACCTTGCCGAAGACCGGCCCGGAACAGGCGGCATGGCGTCGTCCCCCGATGCTTCCGACCCTTCGCGGCGGTCCCTGTCCAGCCTGGACGGCCATAAGCCCGAAGAGACCTGGTCCGAGGTGGAACGCCGGATGATTCTCGATGCGCTGGTCCGGGCCGGAGGCAAACGGACCAAAGCCGCACAGATCCTTGGGTGGGGCCGATCCACCCTCTGGCGAAAAATCAAACAGCACGGAATCGACGCCCCATGAGCGAAAAGCTCCTCATTCCCCTCTACGGCGACGAAGTGGCGCCCCGGTTCGATCTGGCCGGCGAAGTGCTCATCGTCGCGCTGGACGACGACCGGACCATCCGGGAGGACCGGATCATCGTGGTTTCCCAGGCCTCGGCCGAGGGACTGTGCCATCTCATTCTCAAGGAGGAGATCGGCGCGGTGATCTGCGGGGGCATTGAGGAAGAATATTATCAATACCTCAAGTGGAAACGGGTCGCCCTGGTGGACGCCGTGATCGGACCGTGGAAGGCCGCCCTGGCCGCCTGGGTCGACGGGACCCTGGCGCCGGGATCCATCCTTTATCCGAGGAGGGAACGACATGAATGTTAAGGAATGGCCGAGCGCCATCCACAAACGGTTCCTGAGCATCCACGAGGCGGGCAGCGCGCCGGATCGCTACCTGGCCCTCCGACGGAATATTACCGTCGTTATGCTCATCGTGACCATTCTGCCGCTGTGCATCATGGCGGGAATCAACCATTTCCAGTACCGGAAAAGCATCAAGAACGAGGTGATCGAGCCCCTTCGGCTGTTGCTCAACAAAACCCGACATTCGTTTCAGCTCTTCCTGGAAGAACGGCTTTCCACCGTCCGATTTGTGTCCACCGCCTATTCCTTCGATCAGCTCGTCGATGAGCAGGCGCTCGGCCGGGTTTTCCGGGTGCTCAAGAATGAGTTCGGCGGATTCGTGGATATCGGGCTTATCGACAGCAACGGCGTCCAGATCAGCTATGCCGGCCCTTATAAACTGTTGGGGAAGGACTACTCCGGCCAGGAGTGGTTCCAGGAGGTGGTCATCCGGGACACTTACATCAGCGACGTTTTCATGGGGTACCGGAAATTTCCCCATATCGCCATCGCCGTCCAACGGATGGAGGAAACAGGACGCAGCTGGATTCTGCGGGCCACCATCGACACCCATGTCTTTTACGAACTCATATCGGCCATGGGCCTCGATCCGGAGGCGGACGCCTTTGTCGTCAACCAGGCGGGGATTCTTCAGACCCGGTCCCGGTTTTACGGCGATCTCCTGGAGAAAATCCCTTTCGATCTGTCGGCCCAGACCTATGGCCCCCACATCATCGAGACGGTGGACCCCGAGGGCCGGGAGGTGATGGTCGCCTATGTGGGCATGGAAAAACCCGGTTTCAAGCTGGTGGTGGTCAAGCCCAGGGCATTGGTGCTCCGAACGTGGATTACCCTCCAGGGCGAGATGTTTTTCCTCTTTTTTGCCAGCGTGATCGTGATCATCGTCATCGTCATAAAGCTCGCCGACGCGATGGTGATCAACATCAGGGAGGCCGATGAACGCCGGGAAGTCGCCATTCACGAACTGGAACAGACCCAGAAGCTGTCCGCCATTGGCCGGCTGGCCGCCGGGGTGGCCCATGAGATCAACAACCCGTTGTCCATCATTATGGAAAAATCAGGACTCATGAAGGATCTGCTGGCCTTTACCGGCGATTTTAACAAAAAGGAACGGTTTGAGCAGTTGGTGGACGGCGTGATCCGTTCCGTAGGCCGGTGCAAGACCATCACTCACCGGTTGCTGGGCTTCGCCCGGCAAAAGGAGGTCCATTTCGGGGAACTGGATCTCAACGCGCTCATCAAGGATGTGATCGGCTTTCTGGAAAAAGAGATGGTTTACCGGAATATTGATTTGCGCCTCCAGATGGCGGAAGATCTTCCTCAAATTTCTTCCGATCAGGGCCAGCTCCAACAGGTTTTTCTCAATATTCTGACCAATGCCCTGGGGGCGGTGGACGAGGGCGGCCGGATTTCCGTCACCACCTGGAAAGAGGATCCGGAGACGGTGGGAGTTTCCATCCAGGACAACGGCGCCGGTATGACCGAGGAGACGATCAAGCGGATTTTCGATCCCTTTTTCACCACAAAAAAATCCGGCGGCACCGGACTGGGGCTTTTCATCACCTACGGCATCGTCAAGAAATTGGGAGGCGACATCAAGGTCCACAGCAAAAAGGGAGAGGGGTCCACTTTCACCGTTTATCTGCCGGAAACGGCCCAACAGGGGGACGCCGCGCCCCCGGAAGAGAGCAGGTGATGAGGCAATGAATGTACTGCTTGTAGATGACGAAGTCGAATTTGTCACCACCCTCGCCGAACGACTGGAGATCCGGGGGATGACCGTGAGAACGGCAGGCGACGGGGAAGCCGGGCTGGCCATGGTGGCGGATGATCCGCCGGATTTCATGGTGCTCGATTTGATGATGCCGGGCATCGGCGGTCTGGAGACCCTGAAACGGGTCAAGGCGTCTCACCCGGACATTCCGGTGATTCTGCTGACCGGGAGGGGATCGACAAAGGAAGGCATCGAAGGCATGCGCCTGGGGGCTTTTGACTATATGATGAAGCCCATCGATATCGACCAACTTCTGAAGAAGCTTGAGGAGGCGGCGGAGTTGAAAAAAGATTGATCCATTATGTTTCATATTGGATCGGTTCAAACGGGTCATAGTGTTTCATGATGGTTTATATGGGTCTGTCTGTTCAGAATGCGGATTTGCAACATCCTGAAAAATTGTGATATGTTGTGTTGGCATCTATCTTGCAATGTACTAAGTCGAGGATCAATGCGAACCGACATGGAAACAACAATGTGAACAGAAAAAGGAGACCATCATGAAATCATTTTTCGAAAAGCTGGAAAAAACCTTTATGGCCGCAACCTTTGCCGAGGCGGACTGCCACGATACAGCCAGGGAGTTCATGCAAGACGCGCGCCGTACATCCGGATCCACGCTGGACGAGTTTCTGGAAACGGTGGGCCTCAGCGGCGTACGGTACAATTACGTCGTTGCAAATCTGTAATCGACCTCGACATCGCATCGGGGTCGCCCATGGGGATCAACCTTCTGGTCATTGAGTCGGATCGGTTTTTCAGGCAGAGCCTCTGCCGGCGTCTGGATGCCGTTCCGATTCACGTTTTCGAGTCCGACGGCAACGCAGGGTTGAAAAAAGAAATGAAGAAGCATAACATCGATGTCGTGCTGCTGAGCCTTGGCGACCTGAAGGCGGAGGGCCTTGGATTGCTCCGACAGATCAAAAAGCTCAATCCACTGACCGAGGTCATTCTGCTCAACGGATCGTCCGAGGTGTCCCTGTCCATTGAGGGAATGAAGCTGGGGGCTTTCGATGATTTTTTCGTCCCCTTCGATGTTGGAAAACTCGTCGACCGCATTAAAGACGCCTACAGGCGGAAGGTGGGCAAGGAGCGGTCGAAGAAATCCATATTTCAACGGTACCAGGACGCCATGATGGCCGTCGCGTTCGCGGAAGCCGGAGAACCGGAAACGGCTGTGGCGTTATTCGAAGAAACCTCCCCGCAATCGTCCGGAAAAAAATCGTCCGGAAAAAAAAGGACTGCGGTGGAAAAACGTCGACTCACCAGCGCTGGAAAGGGAGAAAACCATGGATCAAAACATTAAGGTCCTCTTGGTGGATGATGAAGAGGAGTTTGTCAAAACCCTGTCGGAACGGATCCAGATGCGGGATCTCGGTTCGAATGTCGCCTATAACGGGGAACAGGCCCTCAAGGTCGTCAATGACGAAGTGCCGGACGTGATGATCCTTGATCTGAAGATGCCCGGCATTGACGGCATGGAGGTGTTGAAGCGGGTCAAGAAAGCCTATCCCCAGGTGCAGGTCATCATGCTCACCGGCCACGGTTCCGAAAAGGACGAAAAAGAGGCCCGGAAGCTGGGCGCCTATGATTACCTTCAGAAGCCGGCGGATATCGACACCATCGTTCAGACCATTCGAAAAGCCTACAAGAAAAAGATCGAAAAACCCATCATGGCGGCGACCTTTGCCGAAGCCGGCGAATTCGATACCGCAAAGGACATCATGGACCGGGATGACTAAACGGGTTTTTGGGCCCATCTGCATACGTCGGTCGAAAGCGCATCGACTTGAGGGATGTCATTGTTAAATAAGCTGAAGCCGGCATTCTGGGACCACGAAGATGCGGCCGCGGGGCATTACAGGCGATTGTTCGATTTCCGCAGCCTGTGGTTCCAGGCGGTGGCGCTCACGACCTTTGTCGTCCTGCTGCCTTTGATCTTTATCACCATCGCCGAATACACTGTCACCCGCAAGGCCGCGGAAGATGAGATTCTGCTGCGGACGTCCCGATTCGTCTCCAATACCCGTCGGACCGTTGCTTTTTTTCTGGAAGAGCGCCGGTTCGCTTTGGAGTTCATTGTCAGGGACAACCGGTACGACGCCGTCAGCGATCCGGAGCGGCTGGCGGTTATCCTGGATAATCTCAAAAGAGGCCTGGGCGGATTTTCCGACCTCGGGGTCATCGACGCCTCGGGACGTCAGCAGACCTACGTCGGCCCTCACAATCTGGAGGGGAAAGACTACAGCGGTCAGGATTGGTTCCGGGAAGTGATGGAAAAGGGGTACTACATCAGCGATGTTTTCATGGGATATCGTCAGACCCCCCATCTGGTGATCGCCGTCCGGCACAACCTGCCGGGCGACAGGTTCTACGTGCTTCGGGCATCGGTGGATCTGGAACGGTTCAAGCGGCTGCTTTCCCAGCTCGAAATTCTGGGCGGCGGCAGCGCCATCATTATCAACCGTGAGGGGATCCTCCAGACGCCCTGCGATCAGTGCGGCAAGAGCGCTCTGGAGAAGGTTCCCTTTTCCGTGCCCGAGTTCGCGCCGCACACCCGGGTATTGGAAGAGAGCGTCGCCGGGGAAACCCTGGTGATCGGATACGCCTACCTCATCGACACCCCGTTCATCCTGGTGGCCATCAAGGACAAGGAGGCGTTGATGCAGCCATGGTACCATACCCGGCGTCAGATCATCGGGTTTCTGGGGCTGAGCGTATTCTTCATCCTGGCGGTGGTCGTCGGGATGGCCACGTACCTGGTCAACAACATCTACATGGCGGACCGCCGGCGGGTGATGGCCCTCCACGAGGTGGAATATTCCAACAAGATGGCGTCCATCGGACGGATGGCCGCGGGGGTGGCCCATGAAATCAACAATCCCTTGCAGATCATCTATGAAAAAGCCGGACTCATCAAAGATTTTTTCACGTTCAAGCCGGAATACAAAGACGACCCGCGGCTGCTGGAATTGGTGGGGTCCATTCTCACCTCCGTGGAGCGGTGCGGCGCCATCACCAAGCGGGTGCTCAGCTTTGCCCGTCATCAGGAATCGGCCCTGGAACCGGTGCGGATCAAGCGGATTCTGGGGGACGTGCTGGGGTTCGTCGATAAGGAGGCGGCGTATCGATCCATCACCGTTACCCTCGATGTGGACGACGACATCCCGGATTTTCTGAGCGATCGCGGAAAGCTCCAGCAGATATTTTTGAATCTGACCAACAATGCCTTTTCCTTCATCATGGAGGGGGGCGCTTTGACGGTCAAGGCGGAACGGAAAAACAAGCGCTGGGTCGCCGTCTCCTTTGCGGACACCGGACCGGGCATCCCGGCCAAGAACCTGGAACGGGTATTCGAACCGTTTTTCACCACCCGATCCACCAAAGGAGGGACGGGGCTGGGGCTCTCCATCACCTATCATCTCGTACAGGAACTGGGGGGAAAAATCAAAGCGGAAAGCGAATTGGGAAAAGGGTCGACCTTCATCGTCACCCTGCCCCTCGACCCTGGAAAAAAGGAGGCGTAAGCTGTTGAAGGTATTGCTGGTCGACGATGAAAAAGAGCTGGCGGCCACCCTGGCGGAACGGCTGTCGTTCCGGCAGATTGATGCGGACTGGGCCACTTCGGGCCAGGAAGCCCTGAAAAT
The DNA here is from genome assembly GCA_011390065.1 of Desulfobacteraceae bacterium. Lineage (GTDB taxonomy): Bacteria > Desulfobacterota > Desulfobacteria > Desulfobacterales > JAABSP01 > JAABTD01. Next base: position 11,587 of record JAABTD010000040.1, on the reverse strand, counting down.
GGCCGAAGACGCCCGTTACGATCTCGCCGTGCTCGATGTGAAGATGCCCAGAATGAGCGGCATCACCCTGATGAAGCGGCTTCGGGAGCGCCAGCCCGACATGAAATTCATCTTCATGACCGGACACGGCTCCGAGGAAGACTTTAAAACCGGATCGGCGGACGCCTCTCATTACCTGGTCAAGCCGGTCAAACTGGAAGCCCTGGTGGAAAAAATGAAACTCGCCCTCAACCCGTAAAGGAGCGTGACCATGGAACAACGACCGGACCCCCTCGCCGAAACCGGTCTTCAATTTTTCGGAAAAATCTCGGCTTCCATTTCCCATGAGATCAACAACGCCCTGGCCATCCTCAATGAGAATGCGGGTCTTCTCGAAGACCTGTGCGTCATGGCGGAGAAGGGCAAGGCGCTTGATCCTCAGCGGCTCCAGAAGGTCGCCGGAAATCAGCTCAAGCAGGTGCGGCGGGCCAACGACATCGTCAAACGGATGAACCGCTTTTCCCACAGCATCGATGAACCCGTCTCCCAGACGAACATCGGGGAACTGATGGGCTTGGTGCTGGCGCTTTCCAACCGGTTTATCGCCAATAAAAACATCGCCGTGGATTACGCGCCCCCGGAGACCCCGGTTCTGGCGACCACGAACCCGTTTTTTCTGGAGAACCTGCTCTTCAATTGCCTGATGCAGGCTTTGGAGACGGCCGGGCCCCCCAAGGCCGTTTCAGTTGCGGTAACGCCGGGGGAATCCGCTCCGGTGGTCGTTTTCTCGGGCCTGGAAGGTCTTGCAAACGGCGACGAAGGGTTTCCGGGAGAGCAGGAGGCCCGCCTCATGGCGCTGTTGAAGATCGATGTCCGGGTCGAACCGGCCCGCAAGACCATTGCGGCGATATTTCCCGGCTGAGGCTTTCGAACAACCCTAATCCAATAAGGAGTCAACCATGTCTGAAAAAGTGTTGCTCGTCGACGATGAAAATGATTTTCTGGACGTCATGTCGGAACGGATGAAAAGCCGGGGAATCGATGTATCCACCTCCACCTCCGCCAAGGAGGCTTTGAAGCTGACCCAGGACGGCAATTACGATGCGGTGGTGCTGGACCTGATGATGCCGGAGATGGACGGCATCGAGGCACTGGCCGCCCTCAAGGAAAAGCATCCGGAAATCCAGGTCATCCTGCTCACCGGCCATGGCACCGTGGAGAAGGGGATCGAGGCCATGAAGCTGGGCGCCATGGATTTTCTGGAAAAGCCCATCGACATGAACACCCTGACCGAAAAGATCCATAACGCCCGGGCCCAGAAGATGCTCCTGGTGAGCAAAAAAACCGAGGAAAAGATCAAAAAAATCATGACCGAAAAGAGCTGGTAGGGGCGAACCGTTTTTCATCCGCGGTTTCCGGGCAAAAAAAACAGGGCGATCCGGCGCTGATGCGCGGGATCGCCCTGTTTCAGACGGCGGGGCTGCGGCGCCCCATCAGGCGCTGTTTTTATCCTGATCCTCGTCTTTTTTCTCTTTTTCTTCTATTTTGTCCTTCTCGGTATCTTTCGTGGCGGTCTTGAAGTTCCGAATCGCCTTGCCCATCCCCGCGCCGATCTCCGGCAGTTTGCCGGCGCCGAAGATGATCAGAATGATGACAAGAATGATGATCAGCTCCGGCATCCCGATTCCAAACATAACGCGCTCCTCCTATTCGTCGATGGTATTCAATTCTATTTCCCGGACCAGTTGAGTGAACTCCTTGGATCGGATATAGCGGTCCAGCGTGCTTTTGTAATCGATCCAGCGCCGCCAGGATTCCAGCCAGACATCGTTGTGCCAGTAAAAATCGGGGTTGCCCCGGCCCTGAAGTCGATCGATAAAATCGATGTATTCCTCCAGGCAGCTGCTGCAAAAGACGTAGGGGGTTCGAAGACGACGGGGGGCTTCCTTCCGGTTGGCTTCCGGTTCTGAAATCTGCCCGCTGCATTTTTCGCACCGGTTGGGCCGCCGAGCCGCCTGGATGCCTTTCCGGGCCGCCAAAGCCTTGCTTTTTTTGAGGTGGTCAGCGGCCTTTTCTTCAGCGTCCTGCCGCATATTGTCAAACGAAATAATGTCCGCCACGTCCGTCCTTCGCAAGCTCTGGTGAATCCATCGAAAAACGTTTTAGATATAGCACCGGACAGGGGGAGTGTCAATTGTTAACTCCCTTGCCCACAGACCCGCATCGCTTGGTTTGAGGCCGGCTTCGCGGTCATCCGGCCGCCCAAACATCGTTATATTTTACGGCAAGTCAAGAAAAACGTTTATGTTTCTGGGCCGGACCGTATTCCCCTTAAAACGTATACCCAATTGAAAAATGCAGCCGCCCCGCCGCCTCCTCCTCCCTCGGGTCGATCTTGAACCCGTATAGGAACCCGATGGGGCCCACCGGCGTGATGTAACGGATGCCGGCCCCGGTGGTGGAGCGCCACCCGGCCGCGTCGCCGGCGCCGCCGAAGGTGTCTGAAAGCCTTCCGATGTCGTAGAAAAGCGCCAGTTGAAAATTTTTGCCCAGGTCGATGCGGGCCTCGACGCTGCCCATGGCCATTTTGTGGCCGCCCAGGGGGTCGCCGGACGCATCCCGGAGTAGCAGGTTCTCATCGAAGCCGCGGATGTCCGACGTGCCGCCCAGAAAAAACAGTTGATCGTCCGGCACCTTTTCAACATCGCCGTAAGGGTCGATGTAGCCCCCCAGGCCCCGCAGGGCGAAGGTGAGCCGCTTGAAGGGCGAGACGTACCAGCGTGCATCGAGCCGATATTTGACGAAATTGTCCACGGAATTCTCGAGTCCGGTGGAAATATCCGCCGAAAGGCTTGAAAAAAGGCCTTTTTTCGGGTTGATGAAAGAATCCCGGGTATCCAGCGTGACGGCGGGGGAGGCCACCAGGATGCGGCGGGGGCGGAATTCGTCTTCGTCGTAGGCATCCGAGATTTCGGCCCGGGTTTCCGCGTCGTCGTGGCGGAATTGGTCCCGGTTTTCGAATCGCAGCCCCAGCGAGAGGTTCAGCTTTTCGAAGAATTCCCGGTTGAAAGCGGCGGAGGCCCCGTAGGTCCGGACGCCGAATTCCTGGTTGAACTCGTCCCGCTCCTCGGCGAAAAGGCCCAGGGACATGGCGATGCGCGATCCCAGCAGGCGGGGTTCCCGGAAGCCGTATTCGGCCCGGTATCCGATCTGGCTGACCTCGCCGGCGACCCAGGTGGTGAGATTGAGGCCCAGCAGGTTGCGGTCTTCGGCTCTGACGTGGCCGAACAGGTTGCGCCGCGTGTCGTAGCCGCCGCCGAAGGTGACGGCGTAAGGCCGGCGTTCCGCCACCTCCACGAACAGGTCCACGGTGTCGGCTTTTTCTTTCAGTCCGATGGCCTTGAACTGGACCGAATCGAAAACATCCAGATTTCGGATGTTGCGCTGGGTTTCGAGCAGTTTCTCCGGGGAGAAGGGATCTCCGGGTTGGATTTCCAGCTCCCGGCGGATCGTTCGTTCCCGGGTCCTGAAATTGCCGGTGATGTGAATCTCCCCCATCTCCACGTATATCCCTTCGTCCACCTGGTAAGTGATCCGCGCCTCGGCGTCGTCGTCGCTGAAAGAGACGTCGCCCTCTATCCGGATATAGGGGTAGCCCTTTTCGGAGATCAGAGCCGCCAGTTGGTTCCGGTCGCTTTCAACCATGTATTGGCGAAAGGGCTCGCCGGGCTTCAAATCGACAACCTCCAGAGCCTGTTCGTCGGAGATCAGGGTGTTGCCCTCGAAAGCTACCGACGAGACCCGGGTCCGGACCCCTTCGGCAATGTTGACGGCGACGGAGACGCGGGTTTTGTCCTCGCTCCAGTCCACCTGGGAATCGACCTGAGTGCTGAGATATCCTTCTTTGTAGTAAAGGGCCAGGATCGCGTTCTCGTCCTCTTTCAATTCTCCCGGATTGAAGGCGCCGGAATGGAGAAAGCCGGGCGGGCGGATGAGCATCTGCTTTTTGATTTTTTCGTCGTCAAAGGCCTCGTTTCCGGAGATTGCAACGGATTCCACGATGGCCCGCGGCCCTTCCCGGATATCGATGTCGAGCTTCCGGGCCCCTTCCCCGGCTGCTTCTTCCTTTTCCTCTTGCACTTCCACGGATACGTCGGAATAGCCGGCTGCTTCATACCGTTGTTCTATCTGCCGAACGCTTTTCCGGAGGCCGACGCCCCCCCGGTCGCCCTCATCAAAGAGGGTCAGGTCTTTCTTGAGGGTGAACCCCCAGAATTCTTCGTTGCCCTGGAAACCGACCTTGTAGCGGGGGCCCTCGGAAATGGTCACCGTCGGTCTGGCCGACCGGCTTTCTTTGTCCGTGTTGGGGTCGTAGTCGATCTCGACCTGGGCGTAGCCCTTAGACCGGTAATAATCTCTTAGATTTTCAACGTCTTCCTTAAAATCTTTTTCCACATACCGGCCCGAACTGCCGGGCATGAACGATCGGCTCCAGGCGTCCATGCGGAGCTTGAGGCGAAAGTCTCCAAAGGCGTCATTTCCTTTGATCCTGATCTCTTTGATATCGTAGTGGGGGCCCTTGTCGATATCGATCCGGAGGCGGTAATGGCCGTCCTCCGGGTCCCGATGGAAATCGAGACGGACCGTCGGGTCGAAAAATCCCTGGCGCTTGAACAATTCGACGAGCCGTTCTTTCTGCTCGGCGATCTTGTCTTCGAAAAAGGCGTCGCCGACGGCGATGTTCATGGCGTTCAAGACTTCCTGTTCGAAGACCGGAAAGTTGCCGTCGATGTTGATCTCCTTGATGCGGTCGACGACCGTCAGGTCGAAAATGAGAACGATGCGGTCGTCCTCGTCCTTTGAGTCGACATGGATGGCCTTGAACAATTCGATGAGTTGCAGGGCGTCGATGGATGCCTGGAGCCGTTCCGGAGAAAAGCGGTCGCCGGGAGAAAGGAAGATGGCGGCTTGGGCCATACGCTCCAGCCGTTGGAGGTCGTCCTCTTCCCCGGTGTTGCGGAGCTGGATGACGATGTCGGAAATTTGCGGTTCTTCCGGTTCCGATGCGGCCCGGGATGGGCCGGGAGTGGACAGGATGAGCGCCATGATGAGAGAAAAAACGAGTGGTTTCATGTATGTTTCCGCCGAATCGGGTTATCTGAATTCCATGCGAAACTTCAACTCTCCGCCGAAGGTGCCGGTGTTGTCCTGAAACCCGCTCATGAGGAGGTTTTCCAGGATCTTGTATTCGGCCGACGTGCGGCCCACCATCTCGCCGTCCCGGGATTCCACGGAGTATTTCACCGACATCCGCCGGGACAGATCCTTTCCCATGGTGACCTTCACATCGGCGCCGCCCTCTTCGCCGTTGTCGCCCATCTCCACTTCGAGGGTGTCCAGGCCGGTCGCCTTCCTGATATCCTCGCCCACGGTTTTGGACACGATGTCCGCCACCATCTGCCCCGGCGCCTGGGTCGTTCCCCCCTCTCCGCTGATCAGTTCGCCGCCGGTCCGTCCCAAAAGGATCAGGGACAGGATGTCGTTGTCGTCCAGCGTCGGCGTTGAGCTGAGGTCGACGTCGAGAGCGTCCGGGGTGCCGGAGATGGCCAGGGTCACCTGCCACTGGCGGATTTCGGCCTCGGCCGAGATGTCGAGGGTGGGTTCGATCCGGTAGGGGTTGAGAAAGTCGATCACCCCCCGGGTCACATCGAAGGTCCGGTCCTGATAGGTGACGGTCCCGGTCTGGATTGCGGCCCGTCCGGCGATGATCGGGTTGTCAAGGGTCCCTTCCACATGGAGGTCCGGGTCGATCTCCAGATAGGCCAGGTTGTTGTCCACCAGAAAGGGCGCCCGGTTTTTGACGAAGATGTCCAGCGCCACGTTGTCCAGCAGTGATGGCTCCGATGCTTCGTCGGGCCGGGATCTCCGGGGCGGCCGGGCCGGGGCCGTCTCCCGTTTTTTGGTCGCAAGGCCCTTCAAAGGGTCGATGAGACTCAGGTTGATGTCCTTGTGGTAGCTGCCCTCCAAAATCGTTACCTCGCCTTTGACCGTGGCGCTTTGGGGGGTTCCGGTCATGCTCAGGTCGGCGTTGAGCGCTATTTCCATCACGTCCGGAACGCTGACGGGCAGGTTCTCGGCCCGGAGGCTGAGATCGATGTCGGCCGGTTGAAAGTTGTTGAGCCCCGCATTGCCCTTGAGAAAGAACCGGCCGTCGTCGAGCCGGCCTTCGACGTCCTTGAGCGTGAGCGAATCGGGGGTGATGTGGATCGCGCCGTTGAGGTCGTGGAGCCGCTGGGCGATGCCCGGCACGGACATGGCGACGTTCTGAAGAGTCGCATCCGCCCGGATCTGCGGTTGGTCCATTCGGCCCCCAATGTCGGCCGACAGGGCGACATTGCCGGAGATGTCCGAAAGGGCGTCGGTGAACGCCCGGGCCACGTCCAGTGGGATGTCGCCGTCCATGTTGATGGCCAAACTGCCCCCGACTGCGGCGTTGCCGCTGACGGTGAGCCGGCCTTTTTTGAGAAGGTCGAGGGAAAAGCCGGGGATGGAAACGGTCCCGTCCCGGTAGGCGGCCTCGAGGCGGTCCGTTGTGATGACTTCCGCGCCGTTGTAGGTCATCAACAGGTTGGACAGATCCACCGTGGCGGCGACCGCCTGGGGCGCATCGGCATTCCCCTCGGCCTGGATGCGGCCGGTGAGAACGGCGCCCAGTTGGGACTGGCCGGCCAGCTTGAAATAAGGACCCAGGTCGGTGTTCCGGAACGCCGCCGTCGCCGAAAAATTTTTTTCTTCCAGGTGGTAGGTCGCGTTCAGATCGAAGCCGGCATCGCCCGAAATCCGGGCCGCCTTGTCCGCTACAGTCACGTTTAAACGGACGTCGTCGAGCCGTTTGCCCTGCACCCTGACGTCGGTGACGGCAATATCCCCGGACAGGGAGGGATCGGCGATGGTCCCCTGTCCGGACAGATCCAGCGTCACCGTGCCCCGGGCCGCATCGGCCTTCCGCACCGCATCGATGCTGGAAAGAGAGATGCCCGTCGATCGGATGGTCAGGTCGTAGGCGTCGGGCAGGGTGTAGGTTCCCACGACGGTCAGGGTTTCGTCCTTCCGGACGGTCACCTCCAGGGGATCGATGCGGATCCGGTCGCCGGTCATCCGGGCGGTCAGTTGGACGGCGTCGATCTTTTGGGCCCCCAGGTCCAGGTCGGATGCCGAAAGATCGATGGTCCCCTTGGGCTGCTTCATCGATCCGGTCAGATCGGCGTTGAGGGCGGCCTTGCCCTTCATGTCCGGAAGAAAATCCTGGAGGAAGACGCCGTCGGAGGCGACTTTCAGGTCGAAGGTCGGATCCGCCAGGGGCGTCATGTCGCCGGGCGACAGCACCTGGACCGCGCCGCTGATCCGCAGGTTTGAGTCCTGGTTTTTGACCGTTATCTCTTCGATGCGGGCCCGGCCGTCGGCGAATGTGAGGGTCACGTCCACATCGCCGATGGTGTTGTTCGCGACCGCCAGGTTCCGGGCCTGGAGATCCAGATCCGCTTTGGGCGCCTGGATGCTGCCGGTCACCGAGGCCGTGCCGCTGATGGTTCCTTTGGCCGGTTCCTCCCGGATGAAGTCGCCGGCCTCCACGTCCGCCAGGGTCAGCGAGAGGTCCAGCGGAAGGGTCGGGTCGAATCCGGGGGCGTCCTTGTAGAGCCGGAGGGTTCCCTTGCCCGTGATGGACGACCCCTGGTTCGAAACGGCCAGCCGATTAAGGGTCAGGAGGCCGGACGGGTCCAGCCGGGCGTCGACGGCCGCGTCGCCGATGCGGATGCCCGCAAATTGGAGCGCTTCTCCGGAGAGATCCACATCGGCCGTGGGCCGTGAGACGCTGCCGCCCACCGATGCCTTCAGGGCGAGGGCGCCGGCGGCGTCGGGCAGGAAATCGCCCGGCGCGATCCGGTCCGACGACAGGGCGATGTCGAAGGTGGGATCGGCCAGGGGCTCGAAGGTTCCGGGTTTCAGCACGGCGGCGGTTCCGGACGCCTGGACGGCGGAATTTTTGTTTTGGACCGTCAACTTTTCGATGTGGACCCCGCCGTCGGAAAAGTCGGCGAGCAGGTCCACGTCGCCGATGACGGCGTCGGCCGCGCCCAAATCCCGGGCCGCCAGGTCGAGGGCGGCCTTGAGGTTCTTGAGGGCGCCGTCGGCTTTGAGTGATCCGGAAAAGCGGCCCGTGACCGGCGGTTCCTTGAGAAAATCGCCGGCTTCGACGGTTTTCAGGGTCAGGGAGACATCCATGGGCAGATCCGGATCGATGCGTAGGGAGTCCCTGCCGAACAGGCCCACCGTGCCGTTGGCGTCGATTTCCGACCCGTTGTTTTTAATGGACAGGGTCGCGATTTTCACGACGCCGTCCTTGTTGGACTCGGCGTCCAGCCGGATGTCGCCGACGGTGATATCGTCGTAGGCGAGGCCATTGCCGGTCAGATCCACGTCGAAAACCGGGGCCGTCACCGGGCCGTCCACTTTGGCTTGCAGGTTCGCGCCGCCGGAGATGCCGCCGACACCCACGGAGGCCAGGGTCCGGCCGAGGTTCGGGGCTTTCAGATTGATGTCGGCCGACGTGGTCAGGTTGGGAATGTCGAACGTTCCGGACGCCGACAGGTCGGCGTCGCCGGCTTGAATCGACAGGGTGCGGACCGTCGCCACGGCGTCTGACATGGAAGCGTCCAGGTTGGCGGCCACGTCCATGGCGTCTTCGATGCCGGGGGCGCGGATTTCCTTTCCGGAAAGGTCCAGTTTTACGTCGGCGTCGATGGCCGGGTAGAGGACGCCGGTTCCCTTCACCGTGAGATCCGTACCGGCCGTTCCCCGGACCCCGGCGGATTCGGGGACGACTTTGGCAAGGAGCACTTCGTTGCCGGTGAGATGGAGGTCGTAGGCCAGGGCGTTCAGATCCATGGTTTTTGCCAGAAAGCCGTCGGGGAAGGCGTCCCGCGCGTCGACCCGTCCCGACAGGGTCGCCTTGCCGGCATCGGCGTCGACCCGGAGGGTTTTCAGATCGAGAATCCGGTCGGCCAGGGCCGCGTCGAGGGCGATGGACTCGACGGCGTAATCGAACAGATCCCCGCCGCCGTAGGACAGGGAAAGGTCGGCGTTCGGGTTGCCGATGGGTCCGCTGGCGGCCAGTTTGAGGGACAGGTCGCCCGAAAGAGCGGGCCCCCGCTGTAGGGGCGAAACATCTTTCGCCCCCGCCCCTACAAGTTCCCAAACCTGACCCAGCGCCAGATCGATTGCGAGATCCACGTCCAGCTTTGGCTGGTCGAACACATCGGCCACAGAGCCTGATAGATCGAGCTGTGCGGGCGCTGTCTTGATCTCGAATTTCAGCGGGTCGATCCGTCCGTCTTTCAGGGTGGCTTCGGCCAGAAAGGCGTCGAGATCGGTGGAAAGCTCGGGGGAGGCGATGTGGCCTTTTTGGATTTCAAAACGGAGGGCGCCGGACATGGCCTTCAGCCGGAATTCGGCGGTGAGCCCGACCCCGGAAACCGATGCGGCGACGTCTTTGGCGAGGTCTTCGTAGCTGAACCGGCCGTCGGTGATGCGGGCCGAGGCCACGACGATGTCCACGGGCAATCCGCCGGTTTCTTCTTTGGCCTCCTCCGGCGCGGGCGCCGGTTCCGGAAACGCCTTGAGCAGGTTGAGATCGCCGTTTTCATCGGATTTGAGATCAGCCCAGGGTTTTTCCAGGACAAACGACGCGACCGTGACGTTCTTCTTGAAAAGATCGGAGACCGCGATATCAACGTACAGCCGGTCGAACCCGGCCAGTTTTTCCCCGTCGGGACCGGCCAGCAGAAGGTTTTTCAATTCCACATGGCCGCCGGAGAGGGAAAAGGACAGGTCGTCCCAGGTGATGGCCCCGGGGATGGTCTTCTGGGCGTGGTCGGTGGAGAGGTAGATTCGCGCCCCGACAAGCACGGCAACGACCAGACCGACCATCGCGCCCAGAGTAATGAAGATGTATTTTTTTCGTTTCGACATGACATGCGCCTCAATCATAAAATTGTTGGAAGTATAGCAGGTTTCGGGATAAAGGACAACGACGGAACCGTGATCGCTTCACCGGCGAAAAGGGTTGACGAATCGGGCGGGAGAAAGGTAAATCTGATCGAAATCAAAGCAAATCAACCCTGTCATTCCCTTGCTGAAAGGAGCGGACTGTGAGCGAGAAACCTATCGAACTTGGATGGCTCAACCATGAAAGGTGTCGATAAAATGCAACCACTCCCCGTCAAACGGATTTTTTGGGATTATGATGTAGAGCCGGATGAACTCTATGCGTTCCTCGCCGGAGAAAGGGACCGGCTTCACCATTTTACCCGCGAAATGATATACGTCCGAATACTGGAACGCCTTTCCTGGTACGAGATCCTGGAGTGTCTGCCGGTAGACCTGATCGAACAAATGCTCAACCCGCAAACCATTTCCATGCTGCGGACCGAGTCCATGAGGAAGAAATATGACTACGCGGCCAGAATACTACACAACCGGCCTTTATCCGTTTCAAGATGGGATCCTCGAAATCGTAAAGAATCTGAATACCCCGTTCTATCTGACCGGTGGTACAACTCTAAGTACTCGATCATCAAGTTTTTTTTACGTTAAACAGGACCTTTACAGCCTTTGGCCATTTCCGTGGCAACTATCAGATTTTACACGAATTTAAAATGGACACTGGTTTTCGCCATAACCCGTTGAAATCAAAGGGAGCGGCATGTCCATTTTACCAAAGACTGTACAGGCCCTGTTAAAGCCGAAATCCTATGCGGCTTTTTTGTGTTTCAGAGAAGGGCTGGGCTCCAATCTTCCCAAATCTTTGCCGGCCAAATGTTTCGTTGAGGGCATCAGTTGATATATTTCGTTTTTCGTCAACAGTTCCGTCAACTCGTCCAGCCTCCGATTCGGATCATCATCGATGAGCATATCCTTTACCAACTCAAGAAAGCATTCATTCCTTATTCGGCGAATCAGGCTTCCCACAATGCATGCGGCACGATTGTTCTCTATGAAGGCTTGCTGATCGGGGTGAAAGAAAAGACAGTGATCAGTCAACAGGCTGAGAATCACGCCCCTGCGCGATCCTTTTTCGCCTGTGTGCTTGGTCAGCTTGCCCCATCCTTCGCTGATCTTCCAGTCTTCAAAGAAAACCTCGATGAGCCATCTCAAGGTGTATGCATCCACAATATCCAAAGTCCGCCAGGTCAAATCAGTGGCCACCAAGTAGCGATATTCTTTCTCGCCCTCGTACTTGAGAGCAATCACGAATCGCTTTGCACCGTGGGAACAAACGTGAAGCCTTGCGCTTCCGACAGTGACTTTCTCTTGCTTTCCGCCCCGTATGGCAACATTATTCTCAGTTCCCGGATAGGACGCAAAATATTGTTCGACTGCAATCTTTTTGTTCCGAAATATAACGTTCTGGTTTCTCTTGATCTGGCTGACAACTGTCCGGCGCCGCTCGCAAAACGGCATCTAAAGCCTTGAGGATAAAGGGGCTGAGAAAGAGGCCGTTGAGCCGTTGAGAACGCGCCCCGTTTAGGAAGGGGAGGGGATTGAGTAG
>JAABTD010000039.1 GCA_011390065.1 Desulfobacteraceae bacterium | reverse complement strand
ATTCGATATCAGGGAACAACGCCGGTACCGGCGGCGGCGGCGGCTTTTATTCGAACCTTGCGGGGCAACTGAAAGCTGAAAATAACCGCATTGTCGGGAATGCGTGCTCATCGTACGGAGGAGGTGTTCGCATCCAAGGCGATTCAAGAAACGCGATGGGCATATGGCTCACCGGCAACCAGATTCAGAACAACCAGGCCAATAAACATAGTGGCGGCGGCGCATACATTGGCGGGGCGGATGATGTTTTTTTCAGAGACAATACTGTTTCCCGGAATAGCCAGGGAGGCGGCTTACTATTGGCTTCCTTCAATTGGCAGTCTAAAACCATTGTGATCGACAACAACATTATTACAGGCAACGCCGCGGGCGCGGGGCTGGAAATATCCGGTATGAGGCATGAAACCGCAGCCACGGTCGTGAACAACCTCATATGTTTCAATTCCGGGTTGTCGTCCGCCGGCGGCGGCGTCAAAATGCTGAATCTAAACGGCAGCGCGATTTTCACGAACAATACCATCAGCAAAAACGCCTCGCCCGAAGAAGGGGGCGGCATCGGCATAACCACCAGCAGCGATGACGCCGCCGTGTTCATCTATTCCAATATCATCTGGGACAACACCGCCGGCGGAGACGGAAAAGACCTTTTCATCAACAGCGATAAAGACTCAAATCTCGTCTATTCACCGGTTGAGATATTTCATAATGATTTCGACCAGAGCAAAGCCGGATTTTACATTTCCGATCCCTCATTCTACACTAGGATCGATCCGAGCAATCTGAACGATATCAATCCATCGTTCGTCAATGCCGCCGGCGGTGATTTCCACCTGAACAGCGGATCTTTATGCGCCAATGCGGGAAACAACGCCGCGCCTGGAATAGCCGCGACGGATCTGGACGGCCAGCCCAGAATTATGGACGGAACAGTGGACATGGGCGCTTATGAGATCACAGGTCAGGCGGCGCCGGTCGCGCTTTTCGCGGCGTCGCCATTGTCCGGCCCCGCGCCCCTTGACGTGAGCTTTATGGATGCATCCTTCGGAACGGTGACTGCCTGGGAATGGGACTTTGGAGACGGCAACTCCGGCACTGAGCAAAACCCTGTCCATACATACCTGGAAGACGGCGTTTACGATGTCGGTATGAAGGTGTCCGGCCCCACAGGATCTTCCACCCGCACTCAAAACGACTACATCGTCGTGGTCCGAACCCCTCCCATCGCTGATGCAGGCGACGACAGGGTCATTTCCACGACGGAACTCGCTTTGGATGGCGGTCAGTCTGTAGATTCAGATGGGGAAATCGTCGATTTTCTATGGCAGCTCAGACACCGCGATGAACCCGCTTTCAATCAGACCGCGTCCGGCGCGACTCCCGTCGTGAAAAATCTGCATTATGGGTTTTACGACGTCGAATTGACCGTGACCGACGACGATGGATTGAAAAGCTCGGATTCCATGATCCTGGTTGTCTCCGGACCCTGGGATTCAAACGAGGACCAAAAGACGGGACTCGAAGAGGCGATCTATATTCTGCAGGTCGTCAGCGGATTGAGACCTGGAGAGTAACCTGTTTTGCTCTCCTGATCAACACGCAGTTTCACCCCGCTCCCGCCAATTGATGGGCCCACCGGGTCGTTTCCGGCAGTTTGTACTTCCGGCAGCAATTGAGCGCCCACCGGACGCTTCCCGCCATATCGACCCGGTGGCCAGGCGACACATAGACCGGCTTGATTCCGGTCCGGGTCCGCAGAACCCTGCCGATTTCCTCGCCTTCATGCATCAGCGGCGCGTGGGCGCCTTTTTCAATTCCCGGTTCATCGTGTTGTCCGCACAGGCGCGATTTGGCGCACCCGATGGTCGGCATGTCGACGATCACCCCGATATGGGCGGCGATGCCCAGCCGCCGGGGATGGGCGATGCCCTCTTCACATCGCCCAACCGGTTTTCCAGGATCAACGACTGCGCCAGTCGCCGTTGCACGGCCCGGGCTTCCGCCGGGGACAGATCCCACGGGTGAAGCCGATCCGGAAGGGGATGGATGGCGCCTTCCGGCGTCATCGAATCCGCCGGGGCCGCAGCAGCGGAGCCTGGGCCAGGGTCAGCAGATCGACCTGTTTCGCCCCGGCCGCCCGCAGGATCCGGGCGCACTCATCGGCGGTGGCGCCGGTGGTCATGACGTCGTCGATGAGGAGCACATGCCGGCCGGTGATCCGCTCGGGCCGGGGAACTGAAAACGCCCCCCGGATGTTGACGTCCCGTTCTTCCCGTTTCATGCCCACCTGGTGATCGGTCCGTCGATGACGGTGCAGGGCCTCCCGGTCGATGACGACGGCCCCGGGCGCCATGCCCGCCGCCGATGCGATGCGGGGCCAGTCGCGGATCAGCAGGTAGGCCTGATTGTATCCCCGCTTCCGGAACCTTCGGATGTGGAGAGGAACCGGCGCGATGAGGTCGATTTCCTCCGGCACCCACCAGCGGCGGAACTCTGTGAACAGCAGCTTTCCCAGAGGGTCGGACAACCCGGTTTTACCGTTGTATTTGAACCGGTGAATGAGGGTCAGCAAAGCGCTGTCGTAGAGGCCGAAGGACCGGGCCATGGCGAACCGGGGCGGATCGGAATGGCAGAGGCCGCAGGGATGGTTCGGGCCCTCCCGGCTGCGGAACATGAGGCCGCAGCAGGAGCAGAGGGGAGAATCGACCGGACCGAAATCCCCGGCGCAGTCCGGGCACAGATGGCGGTTAAGAACCTGTCTGAAAAGAGCCGGTTTGGCCGGTTCCGCAATCGGGGCGTCCGGGATTTTCTCAATCGGCGCGTCGGGCGCGGGTGCATCGCTCCTGCCGGACGGATTGAAAAAGGCGCCGCAGGCGAGGCACCGGGTGGGGAAAAGCGCCTCCATGACGGCGGCGGCGATGGGGCGGAGACCGTTCGGGACGCTCATCACGGAGGGGCTTCAGTCCGCGGCCCCCGGTTCGCACCGCCCGAGAAAGCATTGATATTCGCACATCTTCGACAGCGCCTTTACCGCCCGTTCCGGGGTGGGGTAGAAGACGGCCTTCAACCGGCTGCCCTCGACCCGGTAGAGGGTCTGGTCCTCTTCGGTGGTGAGGATGGGAACGCCGATGACCGGCTTCCGGTACTGTTCCATAAGGGCCACGCAGCGCTGGATGTAGCCCTTTTCAAAAGCGATGATCCGGTCCCGGGCCGCTGTCAGGAATTCGGGGGTATAGGTGGGGTCGGCTTTCCGGATCGATTCGACGTAGCTGCCCAGGAGGTTGCGGCGGCCCATGATGCCCAGGCTGATGACCGCGTCGCAGCCGTCCCATTGGAGCAGTTCTTCCATGATGGTGAGGGGGAGCTGGTCATCGTTTTCCCCCACGATGTCCACCGGGTTGGCCCGACTCCAGTACGGGGGAAGGAGCCGGTCGAGGCGGTTGATGATCGTTTGGGGAAGGGGGGGCACCGCCATCCCGAACTCGGCGCAGAGGTCCGAGGTCACCACCCCCCAGCCGCCCCCCAGGGTCATGAGGGCCACCCGCTTGCCCCGGGGCAGCGGAAGGGCGGAGAAGGCCGCGGACAGATCGAGGAGATCCATGGGGTAGGCCACCTTGATGATGCCGGCCTGGCGGCACATGGCGTCGAAGACCCGGACGTTGGAGGCCAGGGCGCCGGTGTGGCTGGCCGCGGCCCGGTTGCCGGCGTCGCTCCGTCCGCCCTTGAGCAGGACGATGGGCTTTTTCCGGCCGATCCGCCTGGCGGCTTCATAAAACCGGCGGCCGTTTTTGACGCTCTCGATATAGAGCATGGCGATGCCGGTGGCGTCGTCCGCTTCGAAGGTTTCCAGAAAGTCCTCGATGGCGACCATGGCCTCGTTGCCCGATCCGGCGAATCCCCGGATGCCGATGCCCTGCTGCTCGGCGAATCCCATGAGCTGGGTGCCCATGTTGCCCGACTGGGCCACGATGGTGGTGGATCCGGCCCGGGGGCGAACGTGGGCGCCGGTGCAGTAGAGATCGATGTGGGGGTTGCAGATGCCCATGGTGTTGGGGCCGACCATGAGGATGCCCGCCTCTCTGGCCGCAGCCACCAGCGTTTCCTCCCGCCTGCGGCCTTCTTCCCCGGTTTCGGAAAATCCCGAAGAGATGAGCAGCATGCGGCGGATGCCTTTTTCCGCCAACTGGGGAATCAGGTCCGGGACCCCGGCGGCGGGGATGGTCACCACGGCCAGATCCACGGGGCCGGGGATTTCCGAGACGCTCTTGTAAACTTTCCGTCCGGCGATGGCGCCGCCCCTGGGGTTGACCAGGTGCACATCCCCTGCAAACCCGCCGCTGATGGTGCTGACCACGAGCATATGGCCCCATTTGCCGATCCCCTGCGAGGCGCCCACAAAGGCGATGGACCGGGGGTGGAAGAGCCGGCCCAGTTCTTTCAGATCCGCCGGGGGCGGGAATGCGCCGGGATCAGGAGGGGCGCCCGGCGCGACGAGGGCGTCCACGGCCCGGATGTCGCCGTCCGGGCCGGCCTTGAGGGGGTTGATGTCCACCTCGGCCACGCCCGGGTGGTCCAGGGCCAGGCGGGAAAGACCGGTGAGGGTCCGGACCAGGGCGGTCCGGTCCACGGCGGCCTCGCCGCGGAATTCGGACAGCAGGGCCCCGCCCCGGATCTCGTCGAGCATCTCCTCGGCGTCCTCTTCGGAGAGGGGCGCCAGCCGGAAGGTCACATCGGACGTGACCTCGGCGAAGACGCCGCCGGCGCCGAACATGATCACCGGGCCGAACTGGGGGTCCCGGAACAGACCGGCGGCGAACTCCCGCCGCCCCGTCATCTGAGGCTGGACCAGAAAGCCGGTTACGGCGTCGCCGGCGGATTCGGCCATCTTCCGGGCCGCGATCCGGACGGCTTCCTCGCTGTTGAGGTCGAGGCGGACCAGCCCCCCTTCGGTCTTGTGGGTCAGGTCGGGGCCCATGGCCTTGAGGACGACGGGAAAGCCGATTTTGCGGGCCGCATCGGCCGCGCCGTCCGGGTCGGGGACCGGGGTTTCGTCGATGGTCGGCACGCCGTAAGTTTTCAGGAGCATCTTGGAGCGGTGTTCGGTGAGGGCCTTATGCCCGGCCTTCAGGGCGGTTGTCAGCTCTTTTTCAATATCCACGCAAAAACTCCTTCGCATTTTCCTGCATGCGGTGAAAATCCGACTCGGTCAGTCCGGCGCCGCGGACCACCGACAATGCGAAGCCGGCGTCGATGAGGTCTCCGGGGTCATGGGCGTCGGTGTTGACGACCATCCCGGCGCCGGCCTCCCGGGCCAGACAGCCCACATGGCCGTTGGCGAGGCTGTGCCCTTTGCGGGCCGTGATCTCCAGCAGGATGCCTTTTTCGGCGGCTTTTGCCGCTAATTCCGGGGTGATGAGGCCGGGGTGGGCCAGTATGTCCACGTCCGCATCCAGGGCCGCGGCGTTGGTGCCCGGGGCCACCGGCTCCACGAGAGTTTCGCCGTGGACCACGATGATCCAAGCCCCCAGGGATCGGGCCTGGTCTGCGGCATCGAAGATCAACGCCGGCGGCACATGGGTCAGCTCGATGCCGGGGATCACCCGGATCCCCTTCAGAACGCGGTTGAGATCCCTGGCCGCGGCCGCGACCCGGGGAATGATGAAGTCGAGGTTGGACGTATCCCCGTGGTCGGTGATGGCGATGCCGGTCAGGCCGCGGTGCTGGGCGCGCCGGACCAGTTCCGACGGCACCAGAGCGCCGTCGCTGAAAAAAGAATGGGTGTGGAGGTCGATCATGGGCGACGCGGAGCCTTCTCTATGCCTGGTCTCTATGCTTGTTTTCTATGCTTGATCTCTGGGCTTGTTCTCTGCGCGTTGTCTCTAAACTTTGTATTTGCCGAAATCTTCGGGATCGAGGTTTTTGAGATACTCGGCCCATTTCTTGCCTTCTTCGCTGTTGTCCACCGGTTCGGCGGTCCCCTCGTCGCCGGCTTTCGATTTTTCGATGACCTTGTCGTCAACGAAAATCGGGGCGGCGAAGCGCAGGGCGATGGCGATGGCGTCGCTGGGGCGCGCGTCCATATCGAAGGCCCGCTCCCCGGCTGAAAAATAGATCCTGGCGAAGTAAGTGTTGTCCCTCAGGTCGCAGACCTCCACCTTGGAGACGTCGATCTGCATCATCCCCAGAAAATTCTTGAACAGGTCGTGGGTCATGGGCCGTTCGAACTGGAGATTTTGAAGGGCCGAGGCGATGGAGGTGGCCTCCAGCAGGCCGATCCAGATGGGGATGGCGTGCTCGTCTTCCTCGGACTTCAGAATGATGATCGGGGTGTTGGACGATGGGTCCATGGTCATCCCCGCGATGTTGACCTTATGCAGCATGGCTTTTTTCTCCTTTCGCATCGGACGGACGAAGGCCGCGATCCACGGGCCGCCCCCGCAGGGAATGGGGGAAGGCGGCGTCGATCCGGACCGGGATGAGCCGGCCGGGGCGGACGTCTTCCGGTTTCCAGTGCGACGTGAGGGTGAAGTTGACGATCTTGTTGCCGGCCGTCCGGCCGGACCATGCCGCAGCAGGAACCGAATCCGGGTCGCCGGTGGTCTGTTTTTTGGCGGGGCCGTCCACCAGCACCGTCTCCACCCGGCCCACCAGCGACCGGTGTTTGGCCAGGGTGATCCGTTTCTGGAGATCGAGCAGTTGCTGGAGCCGAGCCGCTTTGACCGGGTCCGGCACTTTGTCGGAGAACCGGGCCGCCGGGGCCGCGGGCCGGTCGGAGTACTGGAAGGCGAAGAGGCTGTCGTATCCCACGGTTTCAATGATGGACAGGGTCTCCTGGAAATCGGCGTCGGTCTCCCCGGGGAATCCCACAATGAAATCGGAGGTGACGGCGATTTCCGGGCAGGCGGCCCGGAGACGATCGATGCGGTCGAGATAGACGGCCCGGGTGTACTTCCGGTTCATCCGCTTCAAAATCCGATCCGACCCCGACTGGATGGGGAGGTGGATATGGTTGCAGAGCTTGGGAAGATCCCGGAAGGCGGCGATAAGCCCGTCCGACAGATCCTTGGGATGGGAGGTGGTGAACCGGATCCGGTCCAGTCCCGGCAGGTCGTTTAACATCCTCAGCAGTTCGGGAAAGGCGCACAGCCCTTCTTTCCGGCCATAGCTGTTGACGTTCTGGCCCAGGAGGGTGACCTCCCGCACCCCGGCCGCCGTCAGGGCTTCGACTTCCGCCAGGATGTCCGCCGGCGGTTTGCTGGTCTCGGGTCCCCGGACCGAAGGGACCACGCAGTAGGTGCAGTGGTTGTCGCATCCCTGCATGATGGTGACGAAGCCTGAAACCCGGGTCTCGTTTTCCGGGGGTCTGGGGGTCAGAAAGGCGTCTCCGTCCATGGCCACGGCCACCTGCCGGCGGCCGGTGGCGGCCACGCTTTCAAGGAGTCCGGGGAGCCGGTCGATGGACCGGGTGCCGAAGACGATGTCCACATAGGGGGCCCGGGAAAGAATCCGTTCCCCTTCCTGCTGGGCCACGCAGCCGCCCACGGCGATGATCAGGTCCGGATTGTTTTCCTTGAGACCGGCCAGGCGTCCCAGAAAACTGAAGACCTTCTGTTCGGCCTTCTCCCGGATGGCGCAGGTGTTGACCACGATCAAATCAGCCGATTTGAGGCTGTCTGCAAGACGATATCCCAGGGGGGCCAGGCCCCGGGCGATCTGCTCGCCGTCGTAGACGTTCATCTGGCAGCCGATGGTGTGAACGTAAAGGGTTTTAGAAGAAAATGGGGTCATCGGTTATGGTATCGCTTTTCACCGCTTCGATGCGGAATGAGTGTTTTAAGTCCGCCAGCAGATCCAGGAAATCCGCATCGCGCCCCGGAGCGATATGAACGGCGACGATCCCCTGCCGGGGATCGAGGGTTCGGAGGGCGGCCAGGCCGTCATAGGCTTCCAGGATAAATCGGAAAAAGCAGATCTCTTTCCGATCGACGCGGAAATAGCAAATCGCGGAACGCATAGGCGGGCATTCTTCGTTAAAGAATTCCATATGTTCTCCAATGAAACCAGATTTCCCTCCGGTTTTCAATAAAAAAATGGGGGCGCCGATTGTCGGGGCCGCCGATTTAGGGTATAACCGGCGCCTATGGAAACGTTGCAAAAAACCCGATGGCGTCTGCTGCAGCCGGATCCCGCTGCGGTGCGGCGGCTGACCAACGCCTTGAAATGTCATCCCATCACCGCAAAGGTGCTGATCAACCGACGCATCGTCACCCGGCCCGATGCCTGCCGGTTTTTCGATGCGGCCCTCGGCGCCATCCGACCCCCATTTTCCATCAAGGACATGGACGCGGCGGTGACCCGGCTTCACGCCGCCCTCCGAAAAAAGGAAAAGATCCTGATTTTCGGCGATTACGATGTGGACGGCGTCACCGCCACCACCCTGATGACGGAGTTCTTAACCGGGGTCGGGGCCGATGTGTCCCATTACATTCCCCACCGGACCCGTGAAGGATACGGGTTCCAGGCGCAACATGTGACCGATCTGGCCGTTCCGCAAAAGATCGGTCTCATCGTGACCGTGGACTGCGGTTCGGCCAGTCATGACGCCGTGGAAGCGGCCCGGGACGCGGGCATCGACGTGATCATCACCGATCACCATGTGGTGGGCGGCGAATTGCCGGCGGCGACGGCCGTTATCAACCCCCAGCGCCCCGATTGCTGCGCCGGCCTGGGGGATCTGGCGGGCGTCGGCGTGGCCTTTTACCTGATCATCGCGCTTCGGAAACACCTCAGGGATCAAGGGTTCTGGGAAGACCGTCCGGAGCCGAACCTCAAGCGCTTCTGCGACCTGGTCGCCCTGGGCACGGTGGCCGACGTGGCGCCCCTGACCGCTGAGAACCGCATCTTCTCCCGGGCCGGCCTGGAACAGATCGGGTGCGGCGACCGGCCCGGCATCTGGGCCCTCATGTCGGTGGCCGGCATCGGAGACCGGCCCATCGCCGCCGAGGACATCGCCTTCCGGCTGGGTCCCCGGATCAACGCGGCCGGCCGCATGGACCACGCCCGGCTGGCCCTGGAACTGATGACCACTGAGGATCCCGATCGGGCCATGGCCATCGCCAAGGAATTGAACCGGCTCAACGCCGAGCGGCAGGCGGTGGAACAGCGGATGTTCGACGAGATCGTCAACCACCTCCGGCTCCATCCCCGTCTGCTGGCGGGCCGGAGCCTGGTGCTGGCCAGCGAGAAGTGGCATCAGGGGGTGCTGGGGATCGTTGCCTCTAAAGTGGTGCGTCGATATTATCGGCCGGTGCTTCTCATCGGCATCGAGGCGGAAACGGCCAAGGGCTCGGGCCGGTCCATCGCCGGGGTGGATCTTCACCAGGCCCTGGCCGCCTGCGCCGGAGATCTGGAACGATTCGGGGGCCACGCCATGGCGGCGGGCCTTTCCATCCGGCCCGAAAAGATCGCCGGCTTCCGGGATCATTTCGACGCGGCCGTCCGGGAGATGGCCGACGAGGAGGCTTTCGCCCCGGTTCTGACCCTCGACGCCGAACTCGATTTCGCCGACATCACCGAGGGGCTCCTGGATGAACTGGCGTCTCTGAACCCCTACGGCGAAGGCAATCCGGAGCCGCTCTTCATGGCCCGGGACGTCCGGGTCCGGTTTTCCAAGTTGGTGGGCGGGCGCCACCGGCGGATGACGCTCTGTTCAGCGTCGGACCCGGCGGGCAGACCCTTCAACGCCATTCAGTTCAATATCGATCCGAACGGCCCCCTGCCGGATCGATTCGATCAACTGGCCTTTCGAGCCTGCTGGAACCATTACAACGGCCGCCGGACCCCGCAAGTGGTGATCGAAGCCGCGGAGCAAGGCGGCGAAAGGTGAAAAAAAACACAATTTTCTTGCATCCGATCCCTGCGGCTATTATGATGGCTGGGATTTAGGGGGTACAGCAGATCATGCAAAAACAACTATGTGAACGGCCGAATCAGAACCAATAGAAGGGGGGGACATGGCAAAGGTATTTCGACCCAGCAGCCGGGAGGCCAGCATCCTGTCGAAGATCGAATCTTCCAAAGAGCATGAGCGCCGTCGGGCGATCAAGGGGATCGCGGATCACCTGGAACCGTTGAGCAATGCGGTCGCCAGCAAGCTCTTGGAGAACAAGCTCGTGGAGACCACCAGCAAAAACAGTATGGAGGAGGGGATCAAACAATGCCTCGACGGTCTCACCCGGGCAGAGGATTTCGACATCGATTATCAGGTGGCGGAACTGAGGAATCTGACGGCCCATCCTCACATCGTCAGCCTCTACCTGACGGCCTATGTCATCGAGAAACTGATCAACCACAAGGATGTCATCGATATCTACGGATCGGATGAAGAAATCTACGGCATCATCCATCGACAAGTCATCAAATACTTGCCATAAGGCCGCATGCGTCCGGCGTTTCATCCAAGGACCATCAACGGGCCGTTTGCGGATCCCGGCCTGTTCATCCCTTTTCTGTTTCAGAATCGGGCGCTGATCTTCGATCTGGGCGAGACGGCGCCCCTTTCCAACCGGGACATCCTTAAGATCACCCACGCCTTTGTCAGCCATACCCACATGGACCATTTCGTGGGGTTCGACCGTCTGCTCCGGCTCTTCCTGGGGCGGCGGAAAACCCTCACCCTCTATGGGCCGGAAGGATTTCTCCGGAATGTGGAGGGAAAACTGGCAGGATATGCCTGGAACCTGGTGTCCCGATATCAGAACCCATTCGCCGTCCACGCCGTCGAGGTGAGAGGAACGGAGACCGTCCAGCGCGTTTACCGGTGCCGGGATCGATTCCGGCCTTCGGGCGAAGACCGGCGGCAGGCGTTTTCCGGAGAC
Source organism: Desulfobacteraceae bacterium (assembly GCA_011390065.1). Classification (GTDB taxonomy): domain Bacteria; phylum Desulfobacterota; class Desulfobacteria; order Desulfobacterales; family JAABSP01; genus JAABTD01. The sequence continues at coordinate 17,479 of JAABTD010000039.1, read as the reverse complement.
CTGCTGGTCGAGCCCGCCTTCACCGTTTCCGCCGCGGTGCTGGAACACGGCATCCCCTGCCTCGGGTTCGCCCTTCGGGAGCGGTTCCACATCAATATCCTTAAAGACCGGGTCGATGCGCTGGGGCTTACCATCGGGCCGTGGCTGAACCGCTTCAAGGAGGCCCTTTACGCCGACGCGCCTGCCCAGACGCCCATTGACGCCCCCCTGCCGGCCGGCGGCGCCCGAACATTTCCCCTGGGCGATCTTTCTGAAACCATCGCCAGGGTCACTCCCGGCCAGAAGATCGCCTACATCACCGACGCGGTCGACAATCCGGAAAACGCCGGGAAGATGATGAACCTGGCCGCGGGAGCCGATCACCTGTTCATCGAAGCGGCCTTTCTCCACAAAGACCGGGAACTGGCCAGGGAAAAAGCCCATCTCACGGCCCGCCAGGCCGGCCGGATCGCCGGGCGGGCCGGGGTCAAGGGGTTGACGGTGTTCCATTTTTCCCCCCGTTACACCGATCATCCCTACCTGCTGACCGAAGAGGCCGATGCCGCGTGGAGGGCCGCGGCGGCCGCAGAGGGGATATAAAAGTGCAACAGCATCGCTTGTCCCCACCGGCGGCGCCGGAAACCGCCCGGAAAAAGGAAGGGGAATCGCCGTCGCCCCCGGTCTGGGATCTGAGGCCGAAGGGGTCGGTCGATTTGGATGCGTTTCTGGGCAACATCCTTGTCAAAGGAGACATCATATCCAAAGACGCCCTTTCCCACGCTTTGAAGGTCCAAAAGGAAATGTTCGAAAAGGGCCGTCCTCTCCATCTGGGACTGATTTTAGTGAAACTGGGTTACGCGAGCGAGTCGACGGTCGTCACCGCCATCAATCAGCACTTCGACCTCTCGGTAAATTCTCTGACGGAAAATATCGCTCACAAAATCCAGGACCGGCGCGGCATCAAAGAAGGGCTTTTCCCCCGCCCCCGCATCCCCATCTGGATGCAGTTGTCCATGGCCATGACCATCGTCATTCTACTGACGGTCACGGCCCTCAGCTGGGTCACCATTAACCAGCAGAAAGAGCAGCTCTATACCCAGACCGTCCGGCTGGGGACCGTCAGTCTGAACTATTTTGCCAACAATGCCCGGATCCCCCTGCTGGAGGACAATGTCCTGGGCCTCAATTCCCTGATCCGGGAGGCTACCGACGTGGAGGGGATCCGATACGCCATCATCATCAACGCCCAGGGACGGGTCATGGCCCATTCGGACCATGACCGGCTGGGGGAGACTTTTCAGGGGTTCAACACCGGTCAGGTCAGGTACCAGGAGAAGGTCGCGACCTACTTCCGGTACATTGCGGAATCCGGGGAAAACCTGCTCAATATGAGCCGGAAGATCACCTTCAAGGAACAGGAGCTGGGCGAGGTTCATGTGGGTGTTTCCCTGGATTTCATCCGGGGACTGGTCGCCGAAAGAACCCTTTCCATCGCAGCGGTGGGGGCTGTCGTTCTTTTTTTCTCCATTCTCATCGCCGTCGGCCTCGGCTTTCATTTTTCCCGCCCGGTCAAGGCGCTGGCCGAGGCCACAAAGGAAATCAGCCAGGGCAACTACCGTCACCGGGTGACGTTGCACCGGAACGATGAACTGGGCAGTCTGGCCGTGGCCTTCAACCGGATGAGCCGCCAGCTGTGGAAAACCTCTCTGATGCAGAAAACCTTCGGAAAATACGTGGGAGCGGACGTTCTGGATATGATCATGGCCAATCCGGAGATCGAGTGGCTCAAAGGACACCGCCGGGAAGTGACCATTCTGCTCACGGACATTAGGGGGTTCACGGCCTTTTCCGAAGGCAGAGAGCCGGAAGAGATCGTGGAACGGCTCAACGAATATCTGGAGATCGCCACGGCCACCATTCTCCACTTCGGCGGGTACGTGGACAAGTTCATCGGCGACGCCGTCCTGGGCGTTTTCGGCGTCCCGGTCTACCATAAAGACCATGTGGAACGGGGGGTCCGGGCGTCCCTGGAGATCCAGCGGGCCTTGAGCGAAGCCGCCCGGCAAGGCGACAACCCTCTTCTGACGTCCGTGGGCATCGGCGTCAACACCGGCGTGGCGGTGGCGGGCAACATAGGATCTCAGGTGAAGATGGAGTACACCGTCATCGGAGACACCGTCAACCTGGCCTCCCGGATCAACGGCCTGGCCCGGGCCGGGGAGACCATTCTTTCCCAGACGGTCCTGGACTACCTCGGGGACCGGCTGGCGGTGGAACCCCTGCCCCCTCAGAAACTCAAGGGCAAGACCGGGGCGGTGACGTTGTATAAATTGCAGGGGATTGATGAGAGCAGCGGAAAAGAGGCTTGACCCTTTATGGGGCGGATGGTATGTTGATTTTATTCTGAATTATAGGCTTTGTAGATCCCAATCGCCTTGGAATTCATCGGGTAGCCTATCCAACATTCAACTGCAAAGGCTTGAAGATGCCGCCTGAAAGCAAAAAGGACGCGACTGCCGAGGACGCCGGATTTGAAGAGGCGGCCGAAGACGCCATCGACCTCTCGGGCAAGATCAAGGTCAAATTCGAGATCTATGGCGAGGAGATGATCGAAAAAAAGGTCAAGTCCAGCGGAAACAGCGGCCGTGTCTATCTGCCGCCCAACTGGGTCGGCCATCATGTTAAGATCATTCGGATCGATTGATCCGAAAGGGCATGTCTGAGGGATGAGGCTGTGGAGAAACTGAACATCAGAAGGTTGCGGGCGGCGGACGCCGAGGCGGTTGCGGAAATCTATTACGCCATTTCCCAGGAAATCCAGGACAAAGGTTTCGACCGGATCATCACCGACGAGGTTCTGCGGTATGAGAACGCCGTCGGTTTTGTGGCGGAACTGGGGGATCGTCTGGTCGGCTATATCATCACCTACAGCCCCTCCGTGGGGTTCGGTCTGAGCCGCAGCGCCTGGATCGCCCTGCTGGGGGTGCTGCCCGATCATATGGGACAGGGAATCGGCAAACAGATGGCCGAAGCGGTTTTCAAATTCTACGAAGACCGGGGCATCCATACGGTTTACACCACCGTCCGGTGGCACCAGACCGATCTTCTGTCCTTTTTCCGGACCCTGGGCTTCAACCAGAGCGATTTCATCAATCTGCGGAGAGAATCTGAATAAACCCCCCTCATTGCCATCCAAAAGGAGGCGGCATGGTCGAGCGCAACAGACAGTCGGGCATCGATATCTTTTCCATTGCGGGCATCTTGATGGCCGCCGCCGGAATCGCGTTGTTCGCGGCCATGTTCCAATCGTCCAGAGCCGGTTCCCTGGGGCTGAGCCACCGGTTTTACATCATCATCACCCACGGCCTGCTGGTGTTTCAGTTGGCCTTTGCGGTGCTCTTTTTCGGAATCGGCAAAATCCTCCGCAACCTCAGAAATGAGGTGAGCGTCGATCCCCGGCAAAGCCATAAGGCGCCGCCGCCCGGCGCCGTGGAACTGCTGCTGGATCTGGCCAGCGCAGCCCTGATTTCCGGCAGCATGATCGTTCTTCTTTATCTCCTGCCGGAAAGCTTTTCGAAATTGGACGTCACCGGCAAATGGCTTTTGATGATCGGCATCGGCAATCTGCTCTACAGCCTCATTTTTGCCCTGGCCGGGTCAAGCATTAAGAAAATGCTCATGGAAGGCGGACCGGCGACGATGGGCCGCTCGGAGACGGCGTCAACCCATTGATTTAGACCACACCCGCCCGCCTTGCAATACATGAAACTGCCCGATTTCAAGCTGGAACGCTATTTCGCCCGGTACGAATTCAACGTCCGATACAACCTGTGCGCATCGGATTGCGAAGCCATGCCGATCCGCGACCTGCTGGCCTTCGAGCCCGACGCGGCCGAACGATTTGAAGCGGTATGGCTGGGGTACACCGAAGCGCCGGGCGCTCCGTCGTTGAGGCGGGAGATCAGCCGAATTTACGAAACCATCGGCTCGGACGACGTATTGGTTCACACCGGGGCCGAGGAGGCCATCTTCCTTTTCATGCAGGCGGCCCTGTCGCCGGGGGACCATGTGGTCGTTCACTGGCCCTGCTACCAGTCGCTGGCGGAAGTGGCGCGGTCCATGGGATGCCGGGTGAGCCTGTGGGAAGGGCGGGAGGAAGACGGCTGGGCCCTCGACCCGGATGAACTGAACCGGCTGATCGGGCCGGATACCCGGGTCATCGTCGTCAACACGCCTCACAATCCCACCGGATACCTCATGGACCGGTCAACGCTGGACAGAACGGTCCGGATCGCCGGGGGAAACGGCATCCAGCTCTTTTCGGACGAGGTCTACCGGGAATCGGAGTATAACCCGGCGGACCGGTTGCCCGCCGCCTGCGACCTGGATGAAACCGCGGTCTCCCTGGGCGTTCTGTCCAAGACCTACGGGCTGGCAGGCCTTCGCATCGGGTGGATCGCCACCCGGAACCGGGCCGTTCTCGAAAAAATGGCCTCCCTGAAGGACTACACCACCATCTGCAACAGCGCTCCCTCCGAATTCCTGGCCGAACTGGCCCTGCGCTGCCGGAACCGGCTCATCGACCGGAACGTCAATATCATCACCCGGAATCTGGCCCTCTGGGAAGACTTCGCGGCCCGGGAAGGGAACCGGTTCTCGTGGCATCGGCCCAAGGCGGGTCCCATCGCCTTTCCCCGGCTGAATCAGCTGAACGGGGAGGATGCGGCCGAATTCTGCCGCAGGACAGTAACGGAAAAGGGCGTCCTGCTGCTGCCGGGAACCCTGTACGATCACCCCGGAAATCATTTCCGGATCGGGTTCGGCCGCAAGGATTTCGGGGAGGGGCTGGCGCGTCTCGAATGACCGACCCATCCCCCAAATGGGTTTAAAAAAACAAAACCGCGTTCCTATTCAATGTATCGTCGGCCATGATGCTTTGCGGGTCTCCTGTTCACATACAGTTTCATCATCCAAAAAATACAGGGTTGAGCTGATTCCCACTTCACTAGCAAGCTGATAAGCTTTCGATGTATTTATCATTCGGTTCTGGAAAAAAGGCAGACCGATTTCGGGTCTCCGTTCCGGCGACATGACTGCCGATGGCATTACTGCATTACTGATGGATGTACTCTCTTTTCATTAAATAGGATAACCTACCGAAATGGAAGAACAAGAAGTCCAGCGACACGAGAAACAAGACGCCATGCGGCGGTCCTCGCCGAAGGCTAAAGTCATCTATGAGGCCATCCGCCGGGAGGGCGAAGGCGAACTGGAAAGAGCCGCATCGTCCTTGGCATGGTCAGGCCTGGCCGCCGGCCTTTCCATGGGCTTCAGCTTTTTCATGGAATCGCTTCTTCACTCTTATCTCCCTCCCGTCGCCTGGGAGAATTTGATCACCAAATTCGGGTACAGCATCGGCTTTCTCATCGTCATTCTGGGGCGCCAGCAACTCTTCACGGAAAACACCCTAACGCCGGTCCTCCATTTTCTTCACTGTAAAACCAGGAACAATTTCTGGCGGGTGGCCCGGTTGTGGGGGATCGTCCTTTTGTCCAACATCGTCGGCGCCGTCCTTTTCGCGGCACTTCTTCACTACCTGCAGCCCTTCGACGACAATGTCCGGCAGGCCTTGGTGGAAACCAGCGAGAAAGTTTACCATTTGGGCTTCACTCAAACCGTTATCGGGGCGATCTTTGCCGGATGGCTCATTGCACTCATGGTATGGCTCCTCCCTTTTGCAGAGAGTGGGCGGATCGGGGTGATCATTATCATCACCTATGTCGTGGGGCTGGGCGGCTTTGCCCACATCATCGCCGGATCCGTCGCCGCCGCCTTTGCTCTCATGTGCGGCAACGCCACCCTGGCGCAGTTTTTTTTCCAATTTTTCTTTCCGGCACTGTGCGGGAATATCGTCGGCGGCGTCTCATTCGTGGCGGTCATCAATCATGCGCAGGTCAGCCCCGACCGTGAAGCCTGCGACATTTTTTAGCCGCTTGCCGCGACCATAAACAGGACCCCATGTCTGATTATGAGCACCCTCATGGCGCATAAACCGGCATGGCTGCACTTATAACGCGAAAAACCGCCGGGGTCTTCGTCACCAGCTCGCCATCGGTTTCCACCGACATCGTCTTGCTGGTCTCCACTTCAATTTCTTTTCCCGCCATGAGTCGAACCATATCCCCTTGACCGAATGTCCCCCTGACAATGGACGGCGCCGACTTCAATAACCGCCAGATACTCTGGGGTTCAAGGCTGTAGAAATCCAGACGCTGATCGTCAATGAGAGCGTCGGAGTGAATCGTCAAACCGCCACCGTAATAGCGTCCGTTCCCGATGGAAATCTGGATGGATCTCATTCGATGGACCTTGCCGTCACAGGTGATGCGCGCCTTGAAGGGACGGTGGATTCGATAGGCGTTGATCATTGCAAGAGGGTACGCCAACACCCCCCATCGCTTTTTTAATTCAGGATTCAGTGTTTTGCTGACGCTAGCCGCCAATCCCACGTTCGCAACATTGAAGAAATGTTTGCTATTGACCCAACCCAAATCGATACGGACCGTTCGACCCCGTGCGATGACCAAAGCCGCTTTCTCAGGCTCGAAAGGAATCTGCAGCGTCCTCGCCAGGTCGTTGGCCGTTCCCAGGGGGAGCACGCCCAGGGGCAGTTCACTGTCCAGAACCGAATCGACCGCAGCATTGAGGGTGCCATCGCCGCCGCCGACAATGATCCGGTCCGTCTCCGGCCGCCGCTGTCGCACGGCCATTTCTATTTCCGACACTTCCTCGAATGGATAAACCACCACGTCGATGCCGGCGTCTTCGAGAACCCGTCGGAACAGCATTAGATCGGCATCTCCTCTTCTCGCTTGTTTGTTGACGAGCATAAGTGCGTGCTTGGTTTTCATGGTTTTCTCTACATCCCCGCTTTTGAGGGATTATCGATGACCTGCTTCCGCTTCGATCTATTGCCGGATTCGACCGTTAGATTCAGGGTTCGCGGTATGGGCGCGTTCTTCCATTATATCAGAAAGCGTTTTCTTCGATATGAAGCCATTTTCCGCTGCATGTTCCGCCATGGCAAAGCTGTCTTCAGCCACCAACAGCCTGCCGCCCGCTTTGTTGATGCGGGTGCTTAGCTTTTCGATCGCCCTGCGTCGCCCCGGATCCAGTTCAATGTCGCGAATGTAAACCGCTAAAACGCGTCCGGGATACTCGCTAACGATTTGGGCATATATTTCAGGATCTTTTTGCCCGCTGTCGCCGATGAGAATAAACGGCAGCTCATCGTAAATTCCTAATATGGTCTTGATCATATGGGTTTTGTGCTCTTTCGCGCGATGGGGAAGAGGATGGTGGATGTCGAGCCCCCAGTAGCGCAAGAAAAGAATCGGGCCGATCGGAATCCTGTGCAGATGGAAAAATTCTTCCAAAACATGGTATATGATCCATGGCCCGCGTGAGACGTAGAGCATCGGGTTGAATTCATCGCCCGAAGCGCCATTGTGCAACGCTTTATAGAAGGCTGCAACGCCGGGGAAAGCCGTCCGGCTTTGAGACCGCTGGACAAACAGCCGCCACAGCATTCTGATTTTATTGGCGACGCCCGTATAGATCACCGTATCGTCGATATCGGAAATGACCACGAAACGCGCGGATTCAGGTGGGAAAAAAACGTGACCCTGGACCGGCGCCGCACCACTGTGAAATGGCGTGTCGAACTGCAGCTGAACTTGACGCCACAAACTCTTGCGCTTCAATGGTTGTTTCGCGTCGATTCTCACCTGAAAAAAGCCGTGCTTATCCGATTGCACGTTGGCTTTTGCATCGAAGAATCGGGCGGATATCCGGACCCCCCGCAACCCTTTCCGGGTCAAGCGGCGCCAGAGCGCGACCAAATCTCCGGATACCGAGTCTTCTGGCAGGTCAGGGTCGATGCGGTGTTGCATGAACACCCTGCCCATGAGATAAGCTTCGCTCTGAGAACCAAACCCTCTGAAGGGTTGTATAATGTACTTACCTTTGTTTAAGTGGGTTTTTCCGGGTCGGGCGAGCATCCTCAAAGCGTTGCGCATTTTCCTGAAAACCGTCGGCTTGCAAATGTGAATTCCCATAGGCTTTTGAATATCTCTCTTTTGAGTGCCCCTTGTCGGCGCGGAAGACTTGGTGATCAGGCTTTTTGAATGAAAAACCGCCAGTCGACGGCTGGCGGTTTTGATTTGGGGCCGGTCCTTCCGGTACAAGTGGTTGTTTTCCGGCCGCGGTCAGTTACAATTCAAAGCCTAAAGGCGGGTACTAAACTCGTCAACCTCCTTTTTAGCCTCCTCTCGGCTTTTTCCATACTTTTCCTGGATTTTACCGATCATGAGTTCCCGATCACCCTCCATCTGATCGATTTCATCGTCGGTCAGATTACCCCACTCCTTTTGCACCTTGCCCTTAAATTGCTTCCAGTTTCCTTTAATTTGATCCCAGTTCATAGCAGTTTCTCCTTTTTGAAAATAATTTATCCAACGATACGCGATGATAACCAACTTAAAAGTTAATACAAAAGTGCTACATATAAAATAAGGTACACCGGGTATTTCGCCTCTTGTTTTCCAGTATTTCAAAACAAACAGTGCCGCCAAATATGGGGCTGTCCCTCGACGAACCGTTACCCAATGATCGCTTTAACATTCCTCAGTGATGAAAGGACCATCGCGATGGGGTTCAGCACCAATTGTCTGCCCACCACCATCGGCGTGACGAACTGGCCTTCCATCCCATTGAGGAGTATGTAAAGCAGCGGTGGAATGAGGATTCCCTGCCACGTAATGAACGTCAAAAGGGAGACGGTTCCGATGATCCAAAATGGATTGCCCCCGGGACAGAAGAAAATAAACCAGCACGAACACGACCAGAAAGGTCATGCCCACCGATCGGGTTCGGGCGACGATGCCGTCGGAAAGCGAAGGTCCTTCCACTCGAACCAGGCCGCGGCCGGCGCCGCAATCTGGTGAACCGCCGCATTTGGAGTATTCGTTTGGGTAGGTAGATCGTTAAGGGTAGATCGTTAAAGTCATATGAAGTCGATTGCAGTAACAAATGGGGTCGATAACGTATTCCCGAAACGCTATGCACCGTTATATGCTTAGAGCCTTCCGAGAACCGCATCTTTTGGCCCCATGCGGCGTTCTCGCTCTTTTTCAATCCTCGAAATAGTCCCCGCTATTACTGCGGTTGAAAAAGAGCTGCGGCCTTGCCTGGGACCAAAATCTACGGTTTTCGGATAGGCTCTTAGTGTAATTGTAGGATGTATGAACCGTTGAGGTTTTTCGGCGCTTTATGCATCCGGACAGTTGGAATAAACCTTTCAAAATGAGGAGACTCTGATGGAAACAAACAGCCGAACCGCAAGCCTGGCGTCGCTGGCGCTTATGTGGATGCTGTTATTTTTTTCTCCCGCAGCCGTCTTTGCCGAGGGTGCAGGCAGATACAACAAACCGTCGTCATCGCCAGGAAACGAAGCAATGCAAAGGCCGGATGCGCCAACTGGATTAAGAATTGTAGGAACCAAACCTTCCGCAGAAAAACCAAATGAAAAGACGCAAAATTTGGCGTTAGAAATCGATCAAGTTCTTGATAAGGTCGCTCGATCTCTACGGGGAATGGCCGTAATAGAAAATCGAATCCCGAAAGCGATTATCGACAATGCGGCAGGCGTCGCATTGCTGCCGGAAATGAACAAAGCCGGCGTGCTCGTGGGCAGTCAATATGGAAATGGAATCTTGATGCTCAAAAGCAAAAATGGCTGGCGCGGCCCGATTTTTATCTCTCTGTTTGGGGCCAGCTTCGGCCAACAGATCGGTCTGGAACCGACGGATATTTTCATGGTTTTTACCAATCGGGAGGCGCTTGATGAACTTCAGAAAGGCCAGTTGACGCTCGGCGCCGAAATGTCGGTGGCCGCTGGAACCTTTGGAACAAAATCCGGGGTTTCAACGGACGCAGATGTGCTGGTTTACAAAAAGACCGAAGGACTTTTCGCCGGTCTATCCGTTTCGAGCGCAAGGCTAAAAATGAATGAGCCCGCCAATGAAACCTATTTCCAGAACAAGGAAACCGGCAGGGCCTACTACGGAGGGGACAAACCGCCCATCGACATCGAGAGCGTTTCAAGGGACCGGCGCGTCGAACAGATGGTCACGATTCTGTCTGACTGGAATTGATCGTTTCGATAATCGAAATGCAAATAAATCATGCTATTTCTCTCTTTTTTTTTTGACAAATCCATTACAAATCGTTCATAATGCGATCTGGTTCAAAACGGCGCACTTCACACTGAAAAGGAGGCTTCCATGACGCAAAGAGATTGTCACTCCCAGCAGCAGAGCGGCATCAGCCGCCGACACTTCATCAAAGGAACCGGGGCTTCCATTGCCGCCCTGGCCGCCCTGCCCCTGTTGCCCCGATTTTCGTTTTCCGCGGAACACAACATCCTCCGGGTTCGGGACTACGGCGATTTCCAGAGCCTCGACCCCGGCATCGCCTCCAACCTTTACGAAGAAAACATCAGCGCCGTCATCTACAACAAGCTCATCCAGTACCAGCCGGGCGATGAGTGGGGATGGCAACTGGACGCCGCCGAGGAGATCGAACAAGTCGACCCCACCCACATCCGGTTCAAGCTCCGACCCGGCATCATGTTCACCGACGGGTTCGGCGAGATGACCGCCGAAGACGTCAAATACTCCTACGAGCGGATCATCGATCCAGAGCTGGAATCCCCCATCAAGGGCGACTGGGCCACCCTCAAGGAGGTCCGGGTGAAGGACAAATACAACGGCGTCATCGTCCTCAAGGAGCCCTTCCAGGCCCTGTGGATGACCACCCTCCCCTACATGGCCGGCAATATCATCTCCAAAAAGGCCACGGAGGCGGCCGGCGGCAAGTACAGCACCGCGCCGCCCTGTTTTTCCGGTCCCTACGTCCTCGAATCCTGGTCTCCCAAGCAGCGGACGGTGCTGGCCCGAAACCCCGAGTGGAAGGGGCCGAAGCCGGTCTTCGACGAGATCCACATCTTCCCCATCGACGACGAAAAGACCGCCGAGATCGCCTTTGAAGCCGGGGACCTCGATTATACCCGGATCAGCCTTTCCTCCTATGAGATGATGAAGGCCAAGCCGCCGGAAAACAGCACCGTAAAAAATTTCCCGTCCCTTTACTATGTGTGGGTGGGGATGAACATGGAAAACCCCGTCACCAGCAACCCCAAAATCCGGGAGGCGGTCCAGTACGCCATCGACGTGCCGTCCATTCTCCAGGCCGGCTATTTCGGGGTAGCCGAGCCCGCCACCGGCATCGTGCCGCCGGGGCTCATCGGCCATCGGCCTAAAAACATCATTCCCAGGGAAGCCAGAATCGACAAGGCCAAAGCGTTGCTGGCCGAGGCCGGCTATCCCAACGGCATCGCCCTGACCTTCGACGTCCGCAACAAGTCCTCCCACATCACCGCCGCCCAGGTGATCCAGGCGTCCCTGGCCGCGGCAGGCATCGAGGTCCAGATCAACAGCCACGATTCCGGGTCTTTCTGGTCCCTGGGCGATGAAAGCAAGGGGGACCGCTGGAAGGAAATCCAGATGGTCCTGAACCGGTTTTCCAGCGCGCCCGACCCCTATTACGCGGCCCAGTGGTTCACCAAGGATCAGATCGGCGTCTGGAACTGGGAGCGCTTCGCCAACGAGGAGTACAACGACCTCCACCAAAAAGCGGCGGTGGAATCGGATCCCAAAAAGCGGGACGAGATGTACCGGCGGATGCAGGACCTGATGGAGATGTCCGGGGCCTATCATTTCATCACCCACGAGGCCAACCCGGCCATTTATCGGAACAGCATCGCGCCGGCGCTGCGGCCCGACGGGCTGCCGCTGCTGCGGTATTTTGGCAAGGCGTAAACGGCGATGATCACTGTTTCGGCCAACACGCAAGGCAAAGCGGTTGCAGCCGGCTTCAGCCGGGTTTGGCTTGTAGCCGGAGGATTTATTCCCCGGCGGCGCCGGCCGGGAATGAATTCCCGGCCTACAGGCCAAACCGCCCTGAAGGGCGCTAAGATTTCTGGTTGAAACGATGATCAAGGCCGCGTAAGCTTAATGGTTGATCGGACTGCTTCACATGAAGGCGATGCGGCCCGGGATTGAAATTCCAGGCCGCGACTGGGACGAATTGTGGGCCTCTATTTCCTGAAAAGACTGGGCCTGTCGGTGGTCATCGTGGTGGTGGCCGTGACGATGCTCTACGGCATGATCCATCTCGTGCCCGGCGATCCGGCCTCGATCATGCTGGGTCCCCGGGCCACGCCCGAGATGAAAGAGACGCTGCGGGTGCGGATGGGACTGGACCGGCCCTTCGTCATCCAGGTGGTGAGTTTCCTGGGGAACGTGGCCATGGGCGATCTGGGCACGGATGTGTTTTCCAACCGCCCCGTGGCCCGGATCGTTCTGGAACAGGTCCCCCACACCCTGGTGCTGGTGCTCATCAGCATGGGATGGGCGGCCATGATGGGCATCCCCCTGGGGGCGTTTTCCGCCATTTTCCGGAACACCATCCTGGACAAAATCACCGGCGTGTTTTCCATCGCCGTCATCGCCGTCCCCTCGTTCGTGGTGGCGCTTTACTCCCTGCTCTTTTTCGCCGTCTATCTGCAATGGTTTCCGGCCATCGGCGCCGGCGAACCCGGGGACCTGGTCAGCCGACTGACCCACCTGGTCCTTCCTTCCCTGGCGGTGGGCCTGTCCTGGGTCGGCTACATCGCCCGGCTGGTGCGGGCCTCCATGCTGGAGGTGATGGGGGAAAATCATATCCGGACGGCCCGGGCCTTCGGCCTGCCGGAGTCGGTGATCATCTACCGATACGCCCTGAAACTGGCCATTCTGCCCACCATCACCCTCATCGGCGTCAGCATCGGCCGGATGCTCTCCACCGCCGTCTTCGCGGAGATCGTCTTCGCCCGCCCCGGCATCGGCAAGCTGATCTACGATTCGGTGATCACCCGCAACTACAACGTTGTCATGGGATCGGTGCTGGTCTCCACCGCCCTGTTCGTCTTCAGCACCATGATCAGCGACTGGATCACCGCGTTGCTGGATCCGCGCATCCGGGAGAATCTCTGATATGAGCAGCGGAAATCGACAGACCGGAAAATGGGCCTCGGTGGTTTACAGCCTCCGACTGCTGGTGCGCGACCCCATGGGGCTGGCGGGACTGATCCTGGTAACGCTGATGGTGGGCACGGCCGTCTTCGCCCCTTATCTGGCGCCCAGGGATCCTTTTGCGCTGGACGTGATGAACCGGCTGGCCCCGCCCAGCCAGGACCACCTGATGGGGACCGATCAGATGGGACGGGACACCTTTTCCCGGGTGGTGATGGGCGCCCGCATCGCCCTCAAAGTGGCCCTGACCGCCATTTCCCTGACGCTGCTCGGGGGCCTCGTTCTGGGCCTGGCCGCCGGCTACGGGCCCAAATGGCTCGACAATTTTCTGCTGCTGGTCTTCGACACCCTCCGCTCTTTTCCCACCATCATGTTCGCCCTGGCCGTGGTGGCGGTGGTGGGGCCGAGCCTCAACACGGTCATCCTGGTCATCGTGGTCACCACCGTACCGGTTTACGGCCGGATCATCCGGACCCAGACCCAGGCCATCCGGTACAACGAATTCATCCAGGCCGAACGGGCCATGGGGGCCGGCATCTTCCGGATTCTGGGGGTCCACATCATGCCCAACATCATCGGCCCCCTGCTCATCGTCGCCAGCATGGACATCCCCGTGGTGGTGACCATCGAAGCCGGGTTGTCCTTTCTGGGCCTCGGGGTCCGGCCGCCGACGCCCAGCTGGGGGTCCATTCTCAACGACGGTTACAGCTTTATCCGGAACACCCCCTGGATAGTCATCGCCGGGGGCGTCCCGCTCATTCTGACCACCCTGGGCTTTACCTTTCTGGGCGAATCCCTCCGGGACATCTTCGATCCCAAGCTGAGGAAGGACATCTGATGGCGACCGAACCGGTGCTGAGGGTGCACAACCTCTCCGTCAATTTCCGCACCCCCCGGGGACCGCTCCAGGCCCTGCGCGATGTGGACCTGACCATCCCGGACCGCCGGGTGTCGGGGGTGGTGGGGGAAAGCGGCTGCGGCAAATCGACCCTGATCTCGGCCATCATCCGCCTCATGTCCGACAACGCCGACATCGTCGGCGGGTCCGTCCACTTCCAGGGGCGGGACTTGCTGAAACTGACGCGCAAACAGATGCGGGCCATCCTCGGCGACCGCATCTCCATGGTCTTCCAGGACCCCATGACCAGTCTCAGCCCGGTGCTCACCATCGGCCGGCACATGACCGACATCCAGTACCGGGACCGGATCGGCGTCGGCGAAAAACGGAAACGGGCCGTGGACATGCTGGCCAGCGTGGGAATCCCCGACCCGGAAAGCCGGCTGGGGCAATATCCCCACCATTTCTCCGGCGGCATGCGCCAGCGGATCACCATCGCCATGGCGCTTTTGGCCTCCCCCAACCTGCTCATCGCGGACGAGCCCACCACGGCCCTGGACGCCACCCTGGAGGTCCAGATCATCCATCTCCTCAAGGAACTCCAGGAGCGGATCGGTTGCGCCATCCTCTTCGTTTCCCACCACCTGAACGTCATCGCCGAACTCTGCGACGACGTGACGGTCATGTACGCGGGGGTGGTGGTGGAAAAAGGAACCGTGCGGGATATCTTTCACCGCCCGGCCCACCCCTACACCCGGGCGCTGCTCAAATGCGATCCGGCGGTGATCCAGGAGAAGACCGAGCTGTTGCCCACCATCCCCGGCGAAATCCCGGATCTCGTCGACCTGCCCCAGGGGTGCATTTTCGCCAGCCGGTGTCCGGAAGCGGGGGACATCTGCCTGGAAGGCCCGCCGCCCCTGGTCGAGATCGCCCCAGGCCACGTCGCGGCCTGCGTCCGACTGACGGAGGGGGGGACGGCATGACGGATCCCCTGTTGGCTGTGGAAGATCTGCGGGTCCGCTTCCGGATCAAGACGCCCCTGCGCGCCCTGCTGGACCGGGACCCCGACCCGTTCATCGACGCGGTGCTGAACGTCGGCCTCACGCTGGAAAAGGGGCAAGCCTACGGACTGGTGGGAGAGTCGGGCTCCGGCAAGACGACCCTGGCCCGGGCCCTCATCGGGCTCAACCCGGCCCATTCCGGTTCCATCCGTTTCGAAGGACAGGAACTCATCGGCCGAAAGGACCGGCAGTTCAAGACCATCCGCCGGAACATCGCCATGATGTTCCAGGACCCGGCCGGGTCTTTGAGCCCCCGGCTGACGGTCCGGTCGCTCATTACCGAACCGTTCAAGATCCACGGCATCGAGAATGTGGATCTGAAGGCGGAAACCGCCCGGCTCCTGGAAATGGTCAACCTGGGACCCGACATCGCCGGCTGGTACCCCCACCAGCTCAGCGGCGGCCAGGCCCGCCGGGTGGGCGTGGCCCGGGCCCTGGCCCTGAATCCACGCCTCATCATCGCCGACGAACCCACCGCCGGCCTGGACGTCTCCGTCCAGGGCGAAATCCTCAACCTCATGGGCCGGCTCAAGCGGGACCTGGGCGTCAGCTTCCTCATCATCACCCACAACCTGGCCGTGGTCCGCCACGTCAGCGACCGCATGGCCGTCATGTACCTGGGGCGATTCCTGGAACAGGGCCCCACCGACGACGTCTTCGCCCACATGCGCCATCCCTACACCCACGCCCTCCTCTCGGCCCACCTCAACCCAGACCCTGACGCCGAACGCGTCCGGGTCGAACTTGCAGGCGACGTGCCCAGCCTCATCCGCCGTCCCACCGGCTGTGAATTTCACACGCGGTGCCCGTTTGCGCGGGAGCGTTGCCGGGAGGAATTTCCGGAGGCGGCCGAGGCGGGCGCTGAGCATACCTATCTGTGTCATTTTCCGCTGGCGGCGGATCAGCCCTAAACATAAGAGCCGGCGTCCCTCGCGAGACAACCGGCTCTTCTATCCTGCATTTTATTTAACTTACAGAAGTTCGTTACATCTCCCCGATCTTCTCCGTCAGCTCCGGCACAAACTCCAAAATATCCGCCACAACCCCAACATCCGCCGCCTGGAAAATGGGGGCCTTGGGGTTTTTGTTCACGGCGATGATAAACGGATTGCCCTTCACGCCGCCCATGTGCTGAAACGACCCGGAGATGCCCAGGGCCATGTAAACCTTGGGCTTGACGGTCTGGCCCGAAGTGCCCACCTGGCGGGATTTCTCAAGCCATTTGGCGTCCACGATGGGGCGCGAGCAGGAAACGTCGGCGCCCATGGCTTCGGCCAGTTCGGTGATGATCTCCAGGTTGTCCTGGTCCTCGATCCCGCGGCCCACGGAGACCAGCACCTCGGATTTGGTGATGTCCACATCGCCCACTTCGGCTTCGAGAACTTCGATGAAGCGCCGTCCGGTCTCGGCGACGTCGCCGGCCTCGCCGGATTTGTCGGTCACGGAACCGGCGGCGGATTTGGACTCGTCGGGCGGAAATGATCCGGCCCGGATGGTGAAGACCGCGCCCCCGGACACGTCGCAGGCGACGTGGGTGGAGACCTGGCCGGCGAACTCCTCGCGGATGAGGGTGATCTCATTGTCGGCCAGGCCCTGAAAATCGACCACGTCCGGGGCGTAGGCCGCATCCAGCTTGATGGACAGGCCCGGCGACAGGTCCATGCCGAAATGCTCGTGGGGCGCGAGCACGATGGACCCTTTGGGGATCACGTTGACCAGCACCTTCCGGACGATCTCGGCGTTGGGATAGGACAGGGCCGGGTTGTCGATCTTCCAGACCTCTTTATAGGACGCGGCCGCTTCGTTGGCGGCTTTGTCCAGGTCGGCGCCGGTCCCCAGGACCAGGGCGACAGGCTCGGTATTGGGGTCGAGTTTCCTGGCGGCGGCCGTCAGCTCCAGGGCCGTGTCGTCGGCCGCGCCGTCCTTGTGCAGTATGTATGCGAACACCTGTTGGGCCATTTTACTTGATCCCTCCTTTGGCTTTGAGCATGTCCAAGAGTTTGGCGATGATCTCGTCGGCGCTGCCTTCCAGCATCTCGGCGCCCTCGCCGGCTTCGGGGACGAAATAGTCGATCCGCTTCACCTTGGCGCCGCCGGCGCCCACGGACCCGGCGTCGATGCCCAGATCGGAAGCGCCGTGGGCCGGGATCTCCACCGAGGCCACCTTCCGGATGCCCCGGATGCCCACGTACCGCGGTTCGTTGATGCCCGTCTGGATGGACAGCACGCAGGGCAGGTCCATCTCGTTCATCTCCTGATTGCCGCCGGCGATCTCGCGGCCGACGACGATCTTCTTCGCGTCGCCGTCTTCGATGTCGATGCGGTTGACCAGGGAAGCGAAGGGCATGTCCAGCAGGGCCGCCAGCATGCCGCCCACCTGCCCGGCGCCGTCGTCGGCCTGAGCCCCG
>JAABTD010000412.1 GCA_011390065.1 Desulfobacteraceae bacterium | reverse complement strand
TCCGGGGCGCCGGGGGCCAGTACGCCATCGTCTGCGCGGAAACCGGCCGGCACAAGGGGGAGATCGACGAATACCGGGCCTTCCGGGAAACCCACCCGGGGGCCGTCTACCTACACATGGGCAAAACCCATTTGGTGCAATCCCTTGACCCCGACACCCGGACGGTCATGGTGGCCGAGGCCGCTGTGGACTACTATACCCGAGTCCGGGGAAACAAGGACACGACCATCCTGGAGGTCTGCGAGGAGGCGGCGGTCCGGGCATCCCGGTTTTTCCGGGGCCGGCTCAAGGTGACCGACCAGGTGACGGGTTACGAACAATGGCGGATCCACGGCCGGAAAAAGCTGAAGATCATCCCCCTGGACCTCCCGCCCCAGACCTATGAAACCGAAGGCATCTGGTTTTCCATCCCGCCATCGGTTCAAAAGGCGGCGGAGGCGGCCCAGCACCATTTCATGGGCGGCATTCATGCCGTGGAGCACGCCGCCATCTCCATCTTCCCCCTCCTGGTCATGTCGGACCGAAACGACCTCGGGGGCATCAGCACGCCGCTTCATCCTCAACTGGGAACCGCGGCCATCTTTGTCTACGACGGCATGGCCGGCGGCGCCGGCATCAGCCACGGGGCCTTTTACCGGGCCGAAGGGCTCCTGTCCGCCACCTGCAAGGCCATTGCCGACTGCGACTGCGAGACCGGCTGCCCCTCCTGCGTCCACTCCCCCAAATGCGGGTCCGGCAACCGGCCCATCGACAAGGCCGCCGCCCTGTTCGTCCTGAACGGCCTGCTGGAAAAAGCGGCGCCCGGCTGGCCGATCCCGGCGTCGCCTTCCCGCCGGTCGGCGCCCGAGGTGCAACCGCCGTCCGCGGTCCGCCCAACGGCCCGGTACGGGGTCCTCGACATCGAGACCCAGCGCTCCGCAGACGAGGTGGGGGGATGGCATCTGGCTGACCGGATGGGGGTCTCCTGCGTGGTGCTTTACGATTCGAAAACCGACGCCTACGAGGAATACCTGGAAAAGGATGTGGCGGCCCTCATGGACCGGCTGTCGCGGTTGGATCTGGTGGTGGGATTCAATATCCGGCGGTTCGACTATAAAGTGCTGTCGGGATATGGGAATTACGACTTTCGGCGGCTGCCGACCCTGGACATCCTGGAGGAGGTCCAGCGCCGGCTTGGCTACCGCCTCTCCCTGGATCATCTGGCCGGCGAGACCCTCGGCGCCAAGAAAAGCGCCGACGGTCTTCAGGCCCTCCGGTGGTGGAAGGAAGGGCGCATCCGGGACATCATCGATTACTGCAGACAGGATGTGATCATCACCCGGGATCTTTTCCTCTACGGCCGGGAAAAGGGGTATCTGCTTTTTCGGAACAAGGCGGGTCACGCAGTCCGGGCGCCGGTGTCCTGGTAGGGGACCGTAGGGGCGAAAAATTTTTCGCCCCTGCAAAATTGTCCATCCTATCGGTTCCGAACCGCCCGAACCGCGCCGCATTTGTCTAACTCGATCTGGAGCTTGGACCAGGCCTTTTCGTGTTTGGCGGTGACGATGATCGCCTTTTTGTTCCAACCGTGCCAGACCAGTTCAGAACTCCAGTACCAGGCGGCGTCGCTTTTCGGAAACGGCGGGCTGAACTTGTAGATCCCGGCCAATTCTTCCACGGTGGGCAACCGCCAGTCAGCGTACCCGCCGGCGTTCAGGCCCGAAACATAATCCCTGGCGCCATCAAAATCGACGCACTGTCCTAATGAAACGTAGGAATCCACCGCCGCCCACATGAGACCGGTCTTCCGGTCCGTCAGGACGCTGCCGTCGCCCGCCGGCGCAAAGCGGCCCGCCTGCCGGGCCTGGGCCGCAATCCGCTCCTTTTCCCGGGCGATCCGGGCCGCCCGTTCCTGCCGGGCCCGCAACTGTTCGTCCTGGGCCTGCTGGCGGGATTTCAGTTTGGACAACACCTCCGATGCCGCCTCCAGATACTGCTGAGGCGGATTTTTGCCGATGTAGGACGACACCCGGCTGATCCGATCCGAGAGCCGGACCTGTTCATTGCGGCTGTAGGCGATGACGTTGGCGAATTCCCGCTTCACCTGCTCCTGGGCCAGACGGGCGTCGGCCCCTTCTTTTTCTTTCCGCAGATCGGCCAGAACCGCCGTCGCCTCGCCGGTGTGGGGACTGTCGGGATATTGAGACAGGTAATCTTCCATCCGGGCAATCCGGTCGCCCAGGCTCACCAGTCCGTCCCTGCTGTAGGCCAGGGCCGTCTGCCACGCCTCTTCAGCCTTTTCATGGTCGGCCTTCAGCTGTTCGATTTTCGCCACCTCGCCGGAGATCCGCTTCCGCAGATAGCCGGGCGCCTCCGGGTTGGCTTCCAGATAGCTGACATAGACCTGTTTGGCCCGGTCGAAATCGAACATGCCCAATTGCTCCTGGGCCGCCTTGTCCAGGGCCGAGAGATCCGCTTCATACTGCCGGCGCTTCTGGTATTTGATCCGGAGTCCCTTGACCTCCTCAGCCTGCTGGGTGCCGGCAAACCGGGCGATGAACGCATCGGTCAGCTGGATGCATTCGACCCATTCCCGGCGCCCTTCGCAGGCTGCCAGATCCTGTTTCAACCGCCCGTAGTAAGCGTCCACCAGTTGGATGATCATGGTGCGGACCTCGTTGAAATGCCGGCCCTCGGGATGCATTTTCACATATCGGTTGTAGGCTTCGATCTTCTGGGCGTAGTCCCCTTTTTCCGCATCCGCCCGCATCTGCTTAAAATCCCGGTCGTCG
>JAABTD010000206.1 GCA_011390065.1 Desulfobacteraceae bacterium | reverse complement strand
CCGGGCCTGAAAGGCATTCACCTGGCCATGAAAAGCGGGATGCTGGCGGCCGAAGCGGCCCTGGCGGCCGCGTCAGCCGACCGGTTCGACAAGGAGACCCTCTCGGCCTATCCCCAGGCCCTTTCGGACAGCTGGGCGGTGGACGAACTTTACGCGGGACGCAATTTCGCCGCAGCCCTGGGCCGGAAAAGCCCCGGCAAATGGTTCCATCTCGGGGCCCAGTACATCACTAAAGGGCGGGGGATTCTGGACCCCATGCCCATGGCACCCGACGCCAGGACCCTGGAACCGGCGAAAGCGGGCGCTCCGGAACGCCCCGATAAAGCTCTCTACGACGGAACCCTCTACGTGGACAAACTCACCGGCGTTTACCTGTCCAAGACCCAGCACCGGGAGGACCAGCCCTCTCACCTCATCGTCCACGATACGCAATTGTGCGTCACCCGCTGCTGGGAGACCTACGGAAGTCCCTGCACGCGGTTCTGCCCGGGCCAGGTCTACGAGATGGAGACCGAGGAAGCCACCGGCCGGCGGAAACTGAAGCTCAACCCGTCCAACTGCCTCCACTGCAAGACCTGCGACATCAAGGACCCCTTCGATAACATCACCTGGACCTGCCCCGAAGGGGGGGATGGGCCGAATTATACGGTGGTGTGACCAGCGCCTGCAAACCAAGTTACAGACCTCCGAGGTTTTGGAAACCTCGGAGGTCTTCACAAGACCATTTAGAATAGAAAGCGCTCCCCCCGGCGATGGCCGGGACCGGACCTAACCGCAATTAAAATGCACAACTATTTGTTTTTACTTAGGCGAACTTTTGGTTATTTAGAAGCGAGGAATAAGGATAAATGAGAACGCCTGATCCACTTTTGCTTGAAGAAATCGTCAGTCGCATCAAAAATACCGTCCGGCCTCGGCAAATAATTCTTTTCGGGTCCGCCGCGCGACAAGAAATGGATCGCGACAGCGATCTGGATTTACTGATTGTCATGCCGGAGGGCACGCACCGACGCAATACCGCTAAAAAGGTGTATCGGGCCCTCAGGGGTTTGGGTGTGTCGAAAGATATTATTGTCGTGACCGAAAAGGATGTCGCAGAGCACAAAGAAAATTCCTCGCTGGTCTTAAAGCCGGCGATAGAGGAAGGAAGAGAAGTATATGCCGCCTGAAAGACCCGCACCTGGTTCCGCGGAAGACTGGTTGGCACGCGCCAAAGGGGATTTGGCGATCGCCGAGGCGCCGCTGCCGGATGGCGCTTTTTATGAAGACCTTTGCTTTCATGCGCAGCAGGCGGCGGAAAAGTCGCTGAAGGCGGTATACCAGTGTCAAGAGTGGAAATTTCGCTACACCCACGACCTCGAGGAATTGATTTCGGGACTGCTGAAAATGGGTCTTGATGTGCCTCCTGAAGTTGTTGAAGCAGATGTCTTAACAAGCTTTGCATGGGAAGCCAGATACCCCGGGGTTGCCGAACCGGTTGGTAAAGAAGAGTATCTGGAAGCCCTATATCAAGCTAAAACAGTGTTGGGTTGGGCCGAAAATGAAATTCACCGCCTTTCTGCATAAGAAACTGATCGACCTGTTGAACGACCGCCGAATCGTGGTCTGGTAGGACGCCGAAGGTGATTTCAAAGATAGGCTGCCCAAAACCGCGTCAACCAAAACAGCATTCCATCGGCTCAGGAAACAAAACGCATGGCAACCCTTTCATTTGAACATCTTTTCAAGCTCCGGCTGGTGGTGGCGCGATACGGCGAGATGGACGGCGCCAAGTGGTGGAACACCCAGGGTGTGCTGGGTCGTTACGGGGCCATGGCCCTCGGCCGCGGGTTTCCCCGGACTCATCGGTTCACCCAGGCCGGGATCGCCTTTTCGGTGGCCGCCCATCGGTGCCGGGAGGTCTACGGCTCGCCGGCTGCCCTCACCCTTTGGAACCTGCCCGCCGAGACGGAGGATCGGTTCCGGGAGAAATGGCACGACTGGATGGAAGAACCGGATGCGTGGGCGGACTTCTTCAAGAGTCTCGAAGCGATCTCCGGCAAACCGCTGCTCGATTGCCTTGCGGAGCGGGACCTGATTTCCGGGGACCGGATGGAAGCGGTGGAAAAACTGCGCCGGGCCTTCAACGCCTCGACTACCGCCGGGTGACCCGAGATGCCGGAACGCAAGCTGTCCATCCGACTCATCCGCAAGGGGGCACTCATTGAGGAGACCTACAACGCCTTCCGGGAATGGGACTTGTCCAAATCTATCCGGGACAATCTCCAGACGATCCGGGAGGGGAATCTCATCGGCGCCAAGAGCGACGGGTGGCTCAAGGAGGTGCTGGCGACGATTTCCAGCCGAAGTCTCTTTGCTTCAAACGAGGCTGGAACAGGCCGGAAAATCCATCACCCGGATCTCCCTGGCCGAGTGCATGTCGACCGCCCTGGCGGCGGAGGACATTTCCCTATCCGAGCTGGCCGAGCAGGAACGGGCCGTTGGGTTGGAAAAGACGGTGGGTAATGGCGGCTTATGCCGGGACCGGCGAGGACGGAAACGCGGCCATTCCCCAGCTCCGGGCCGACCGGGACGCCGCCTCCAGCCGGCTCAACAAGGCCGTGGAAGAGATGATGCGGCTGGTGGACGGCAACCGGCTGGTGCGGGTCAGCGCGGCGGGGTTTTTCTCCGGCGGGGTGGAGACCGAGGAGCAGTTGGAAGCCGCCATCAACGGTCTGAAAGAAGAGTGCGAGCGGCATATCGGGGCGGGGAAGAAGGTGTTGATTCAGTGAGGAAGCGATCATGAAGGATATTTGGCACGGCGCGGTGAAGCGGGCATTGCAGAAAGATGGATGGACGGTTACTCATGACCCGTTCACATTGCGATACGGACGCAAGCGGCTTTATGCGGACCTGGGAGCGGAACGACTTTTGGGCGCTGAAAAGGGATGGCGAAAAATCATCGTGGAAGTCAAAAGCTTCGTAGGTCCTTCGGATGTGAAAGATCTGGAGCAGGCGTTGGGGCAATATGTCCTTTACCGCCAGTTAATTGACAATGTTGACCCGGAAAGATACCTTTATCTAGCGGTAACGACGGGAATATTGAAATCTGTTTTTGAAGACGGACTCGGTGAGCTTTTATTGGCAAAGCAGATCGTCCGGCTTCTTGTGTTCGACCCCAAAAGCGAGGTGATTGCAAGATGGATACCCGATTGAAATATCAAAAAATCATAAAGGATATTTTGTCCGAATACGCCAAATATAAACCGGCTTACGGCGAAATCGATTCGAGGCTGACCTTCGATGATCAAAACGGCGCCTATGCGTTGTTTCAGCTCGGCTGGGACGGCGATGAATATGTGCATGGGGCCATCGTTCACATCGATCTGATCGGGGACAAAATCTGGATTCAGTACGACGGCACGGAAGAAGGCGTCGCGGAAGATTTGCTCAAAGCCGGCGTGCCTAAGTCGGCGGTCGTGCTTGGATTTCGTCCGGCTGAACTGCGGAAGCACACGGGATTCGCCGTGGGGGGAGACGCCAGCCGGGAAGCAATGTCCGAATTGGCCTGAGTAGGAGGAGGCCCTATGAACCCCTCAGCCATTAAAAGAATGGAGATTGTCAATTCTCTGGCGCTCGTTTCAGACGACGACCTCGACAAAATTAAGGCGTTTGTCAATGGTCTCTTGTCTGAAGCAGGACACCCGAAACCGGCGAACCGTAGTCTGGAAGGAATTTGGAAAGACAAAGGTTTTGAAAAAATCGTCGAATTGGAAGCGGAAATTGCGGAAGTCAGGCGGCAAAAAAGTCCATCCACCCGATAGGGTCCATGGTTCGGCTAAATCCAAAAATATTATGTTTTGTTTGGATTGAAATCCAAAAATATCATATCGAAAATGGCGCCCGACATTTGCTGGAGATGGAATTCAGCCAGCACATGGGACTGGCTTATTATAGAAAATTGAAATAAGAAGCGGGTATGGAACCTCTTATTTTAGAAAATGGGCTTTTTTTAAAATAAGAAGCGGGTGTATGCCGCTAATTTTAAATTGGTAAAATAAAAAATGGCCGACGTGCACCACAAACATCGGGCGGGAAAATACATCCGGCAACTGGAAGGCTATTCGGCGTTTATTCCCGAGCACCTTCCGCCGACGCCGCCCATCGATATGAACGGCCGGCTCATGCGCCTTTTATCCGATGCCGACAGGGCGCTGGGAAGGTTGGACGGCGTGACGACCATCCTGCCCAACCCCGACCTGTTCGTCTCCATGTACGTCAAGCAGGAAGCGGTGTTCAGTTCCCAGATCGAAGGCACGCAAAGCACCCTGGAAGATGTGCTGGAATTCGAGGCGGGACCCGGCCGGGAAAAGCGCCCCAAGGATGTCGAGGAAGTCGTGAATTACGTCCGGGCCATGAACCATGGGCTTCAGGCCCTCGCCGATCTGCCCCTGAGTCTGAGGTTGATCCGGGAAATCCACGCGGAATTGCTGAAGGGCGTCAGGGGCGGGGAACGGACGCCGGGGGAGTTCAGAAGATCGCAAAACTGGATCGGGCCCGCGGGGTGCGGGCTTGCGGATGCGGAGTTCGTGCCGCCCCCGCCCCATGAGATGAAAGCGGCCCTGGGCCATTTCGAGAAATTCCTCCACGAGGAATCATCTTTGCCGGTGTTGATTCACTGCGGTCTGGCCCATGCCCAGTTTGAAACCATTCATCCGTTTCTGGATGGAAACGGCCGGATGGGTCGGCTGCTGATCACCTTTCTGTTGTGCGAAAAGCAGGTCCTCCAGAAACCATTGCTCTATTTGAGCTACTACCTCAAGGCGCATCGCGCCGAATATTATGATCGGTTGACGGCGATCCGGCATGCCGGCGACTGGGAAGGCTGGCTCCGGTTTTTTCTTCAGGGGGTGCGCGAGGTAAGCGCGGCTTCGACGAAAACGGCCCGTCTGATTCTCGAAATGCGCGAACGCCACCGGGAGCTGGTCGCCAACAATTTCCCGAACAGCGCGAACGGACAGCGGTTGCTGGATTTCCTTTTTGAAAAACCGATGGTGACCATTCGCAAGGCCGAACGGGTTATGGAGGTTTCCTATGCCACGGCGGCCAATGTCGTCGGCAATCTGGAAAACGCCGGTTTGCTGAAAGAGATGACGGGTCAGAAGCGATACAAGGTCTTTCGATACGAGCCCTACATCGACTTGTTCAATCGACAGGCGCTCTCTCTTCCGCGGGAAACGGACGAGCCGGGCGCTCAGGCAACGACCGGGTCTTCACCGACATCCCCATCGGAATGAGCTGATATAATGGACAAACCCATCCGCAATCTCATATAGAAAGCGACCCAGGACGCCCGGCATTTGCTGGAGACGGAATTCAGCCGGCACATGGAACAAAGGTCCCGGGAAGATGTGCTGGATTTCGAGGCGGGACCTGATCGCTCGATCTACAAATCCATCCCCGCCCCATGTTCCCTCAACCACGTCTTCCGTTCCCGATAGTCGGGCATGACCTTGTCCACCTCGTTCCAGAAGGCGTCGGTGTGGTTGGGATGGCGCAGGTGTGCGAGTTCATGGACGATGATGTAGTCGATGATTTTGGGCGGGGCCATCATGCACTTCCAATGGAAGTTCAAATGGCCGGTTTTCGAGCAGGACGCCCAGCGGTTCTTGAGGTCGATGATCCGGATGGCGCCGGGGGTTTCCGACATGCGGGCGCTGAAGTGGGCGACGCGGTCGGGGATGCGGGCGTTGCCTTTTTCCCGGTAGAAGGCCCGGAAGGCGGCGTCGGCGCGGGGGGCTTCCTTGTGGTCGGACCGGAGGAGGAAATAGCCGTTTTTGAGCATCAGCGGCGGTTTCTGGTCCGATGTCAGTCTCAGCCGGTAGCTCCTGCCGAGATAGAGAAACCCCTCGCCGTTGACGTATTCCCGTTCCACGCGCGCCGCGTTCAGATCCGCCCATTCCGCCAGATGGGTGTAGATCCATTTCCGCTTCCGCTCGATCAGGGCGTCGATGTCAACGTCGGTCAGGGCCTCGGGCACGAGCACGGTGACGGCGCCGTCCCGTTCGATGTAGATGGAGCCGGTCTTGCGGTCGCTCCGGCGGAGAGTGTAGTCGATGTCTTTGTAGGTTCTTTTCACGCTGCGATGTCTCGCCCGATGTACCAATAAAGCTATTTCAGCCGGCTTCAGCCGGGTTTGGCTTGTAGCCGGGGGATTCATTCCCCGGCGGCGCCGGCCGGGAATCAATCCCCGGCCTACAGGCGAAACCGCCCTGAAGGGCGCTGATGTCTTGTCGGTTCTTGCCGACCCCGCCTTTTTTCACCCCACAATATCCCGATGCCGCACCTTCGCCAGCGCCGCGATCTCCGTCACCAGCACATCGCTCTTGTCGGCGATCTCGTCGATGCCGGACATCACCAGCATGTCCGACAGGTCGCCCCGGAGTTTGCTGATCTCCGGGTCGTTGTTCCAGAAGTCGATGATGTCGATAGCGGTTTTGAGTTTCAGGAAGATGTCGGCGGTGAGGGCCTTGACGGCGTTCAGGGTTTCATCGGATGCCGGGGTCCCATCGAACGCCTGGGTGAGGATCAGATCGTAGAACGGGGCCTCTTTGGCGCCGACGCCGTCTTCGGCGTCGGGCCGTCCCCGTTTGGCCTCTTCCCGCAGCTCGAAGAGCAGGTTGTAGAGGCTGTCCCAGTGGTCCTTGTACTGTTTGATGAGGGCTTCCAGTTTTTCGCTGAGCCGCTTGTAGAGGGCCGGGTCCTCCTCGAAGCGGACCTTGCAGTGTTTCCGGATGGCGTGCTCCATCTCGCTGGCCTTGGCTCTGGCGGTTTGGTTTTTTTCGATTTCCGAGATGAACCGGTCCGAAAAGAGTTCCACCGGCGGGATTTTGGGGTTGATCCCCAAGCTGACGAGGTGGTCGTCGATGATCCGGCGCACCTTTTCCCCGGCGCCGGAGATGGTCAGGGTTTCGTCCTTGTACCGCTCCCTGACCTGGATCAGGAGGTATCCGAAGCGTTTGACGGGTATCCGGTACGGGTTGGCGGCGGAATGGGGCAGGATGATGTCCATGGACTGCATCAGTTTCTTGAAATAGACCTCGAAGGCGGCCCGGAGCCGGATCTCCTCCAGGAGCTGGACGGTGCTTTCAAGGATTTGGGCGGCCCGGTCGTCCGGGACCGTCTGTTCCGCATATCCCTGGATGTCGGCGATGCCGTTGTCTTTGAAGAGGTTGAGCAGCCGCTGGTACCGGCTTTCCAGCACGGGGAGTTCGGCGGCGATGTCGGTCAGCGATCCTTCCACGTCCTCCCGGTCGTCGGCGTCGTAGATGGAGAGGGCCTCTTTCAGATGGTTCGCCAACCCGATGTAATCGACGATGTAGCCCCGGGTTTTGTTTTTGGCGACCCGGTTGACCCGGGCGATGGCCTGGAGCAGGTTGTGATCCTTGATCTTTTTGTCGATGTACATCACCTGCTCGAAGGGGGCGTCGAACCCGGTCAGGTGCATGTCCACCACGATGAGAAAGGCGATGCCGGTGTTGACCATCCGGGAATCGTCGTAGTTGAAGGGCCGCTTGAAATTCTCCACCGCATCGACCTCTTTGGCGTGTTTCCGGGCCTGGGTGATTTCGGCCTTTTCGTTGGTCCCGTCCGAGGAGACCACCACGACGGACTGGAGAAATTCGATCCGGCGGCACAGGTCGGGGTCCGGTTTGGGGTGGGTTTGTTCAAAATCGAGGCGGAGGGAGAGGGCCTGGTCGATGCAGGTCTTGTATTTGACGGCGGCGGTTTTGGAGGAGCAGACCACCTGGGCCTTGAACCCGTTGGGCAGGATGTTGTCGATGTAATGGTTGACCAGGTCGTGGGCGATGGCTTCGATGCGCCGGTCGGCCTCCAGGATGTCGCCGGTGGTCCCCCATTTCTGTTTGAGCGCTAGGATTTCCTGGGCGGTGCGTTCTTTGTACAGGTCGTCGAAGCCGCGCTTATCCAGCCGGGCCATGCGTTCGAGGATCTGGAGGTTTTCGGCCTTCCGCATCTGGGAGGTCACATGCGCTTCGGCCAGGGCGTCGATCTTGACGTCGAAGTCGTGCTTGTGGTCGATGGCGGAATCGGCGGTCTTGCCTTCGTAGAGAATCTGGACGGTGGCCCCGTCGTCCACGGCGTCCTGGAGCTTGTATTTGTCGATGTAATCGCCGAACCGCTCCACGGTCTTTTTCTTGTCCTTGACCCGGATGAGCGGGGTGCCGGTGAAGGCCAGCCTTGTGGCGTTGGGGAACGCCTCGAACAGGTTGTCTCCCAGGTCGCCGGACTGGCTGCGGTGGGCCTCGTCGATCATCAGCAGGATGCGCTCCGACGGGTTGACGATGCCGAAGGTCTCGTACCGGGGCGGGGTTTCCATGACCCGGGCTATGTACTCGGGCGGCCGGTCGTGGGGGGTCTCGCCGAATTTGTGGACCATGACCATGTTGAGGTTGGACGCATCGGTGGCGAGGCGGGATTTGAGTTCCGCCGTGGATCGGATGTAGGTCACAGTCTCGCCGGTGAGATGGGCCGTCCGGCCGAGCTGCTCCTCCAGGTCGGTGCGGTCGTTGACGAGGCAGACCTTGTAATCCTTGAGGTCGTCGCACATCCGCAGTTTCCGGATGGCGAAGACCATGGTCAGGCTTTTGCCCGATCCCTGGGTGTGCCAGATGACGCCGGATCGTTCGGTCGGGGTCCGGCCGGTGCGAAGGCGGTGGATGATCTTTTGGACGGCCCGGTACTGCTGGTAACGGGCCACGATCTTGGCCCGGGTCTTGCCCACGTCCATGAACAGGACGCAGGTGCGGACGATGTCCAGCAGGGTTTCTTTGGGCAACATGCCCTGGATTAGGGTTTCCTGCTCCCGTTGGGTGCCTGCCGGGAGCGCGTCGGGGCGGCTGGATCGGGGCCGGATGTCGCGCCAGGGGAAGAAATATTCTTCTTCGGTGGCGGTGATGCCGCCGAAATCGGCTTTGTCTCCGGAGGTGCGGATGAGAAACTGGTTGGTGTAGAAGAGTCCGGGTTCGCCCTCCCGGAGGCCGGCTTTTCGGGTCGCTTTTCCCTTATCGATTTGGCTCACCAACATAAAGACCATTAATAGGCTATTTCTACAAACGAGCCATAGTATCTTTGAGCCTTGAAAGCCAATCTCCGCTGTGTATGATTCGAGAGACGGATTTACTGTGAAAGGATAGAAGATTATTCTTGCTGAGAGTAGTCAAATATAACCAATCTGGTGATTTTATCAGATAGATAGCATTACCCTTTATGGGGCACTCCAGTAGGATTAAACCTTTGTTCCAAAATTCAAAAGCGACGTAGCCATTAAATTCGTTTTTCCCTTGGTACACCTCGTCTGGACTGAGCTTTAAAATCGCATCAATTCTCCATAACTCATAGACAACTTTGGGATTAGCTTCTTGCAATCTAATATAATGCCTTGTTACTATTTTGTAAGCGATCACGGGGTTTATGAGAATATTCTCTACTAGACTAGCGGTTTTGACTATGCTATTGCTTTATCCATGTTGGATTTTCGATCATTTTCGCAGGAGGACTGGGATCTCACTCCTCCT
>JAABTD010000038.1 GCA_011390065.1 Desulfobacteraceae bacterium | reverse complement strand
ATCAGCTCCTTCAAGGGCATCGTCCTCTCGCTGACGGCGCTGTTCGTGGTCATCCCCGCCATGATCAATTCGGGCATCGATGTCTACAATTCCATCGCGAATATCCCGGACAGCATCCAGGAAAGGACCAATGACGAACTCTTCAAGCGCCACTTCAAAGAGTCCCCGGTCTTTTCCCAGCCCATTGAAGTGAAGACCGGCAGCGCCACCCTGGAGATGATGCTGGACGTCTACGAAAACGGCGACATTCTGATCCAGTACGGCGATTTCAAGCAGTGGTTTCCCTTCAAGGGCGCGTCCGTCGCCGGAATCCCGCCGTTCATCGGCACGGCCTATGCGCAGGACGGAGGCGATGCGACCGACCCGGAAAACCAGCGAGACCCCGCTTCCCGAAATACCATCTACCATAAGCCGCTGATCATCGACATCCCCCAATACCAGAGAGACATCGAGGCGCAAAGAGACAACCAGCCCGAAGCCATGGAAAAATCCTACCTGGTGTCCCAGATGAAGGACGATCATTCATCTTTCGTGAGGGCGTCCAGCAAAACCTATTCGATGACTTTCGATGCGGAGCCGGGCTACAGGATCGCTCGTTACGAATTTCGGGAAATGGATGCCAATGCCTTCGACCTGAAGGAGATCAAGCTGCTCGACGAGGGCCGGTCGATCCTGGTCTCCTTTACACTGAAAAGCGGCTCTTTCATCAACCGGTGGAAGGGCTGGATCAAGGGGGAACTTCGGACGGAGCAGGAGCGGGTTCGTTGATCCGCCAGCGGGAAGGCGATATGGCAATCTTCAATCGTTAACCTTCGAGCCGCAGAAATCCTTGTTTTAGGATCAACATCCAGTTTCCAAAATCTAATGGCAGGTCGAATATTACTTATTATCGGTTGCTACGAAAACAGATTGGTATTCTCCCACTTTTCATGATATAGATGTTTCATAATCTAAATTCGTGTTAGCACATCCAGATCCGACAGTCCTTCATCCTTTGCTATGGGAGGTTGCTCTCATGATCGATACCCTTCGCAAGCCATTCTTTATCATCGCTTTGGTGCTTATGATTCTGACTGTATTGGCTGAGGTGGGATCCGTCTTTTACTTCCATGCCGTCGCGAAGGAGGGTGGCTTGGATTCACCACCGGGTCTGGGCATTTCTTACCTTGCGATTCTGGATGGCTTGGTGCTGTTCACGATCCTTCTCATTGGCGCGCCCCTCCTTATCACCGACCGGGTGCACGGGCGCATACAGGGGATCATGACCTTTATCGTGGCACTTTTGACGTTGCTGGGCGCCATCGCGATGATCTTTTCCGCACTGGCCCTCTTACTGCTGATGGTCTCCCTGCTTTTTGCCATCCCTTTCGGGACCATCGTCTATATGGCGGAATACGCCGATTTCGACAAAACGGCAGCCTCTGTCGCCCTCAGTATGGTAATGACTCTCAAACTCGGATTTGCCGTTTTTCTGGTTTTAGCCCATCAACGCTTTCTGGAAAACAAGGGGCTGATTCTGATCATTCTCACTTCGTTTCTGGCCACCATCGTTCTTACATTTCTCCACAAGATTGTACCCGGCTTTCTGGTCAGCATCACCGACGATATCGGGGCCATCATCATTGCTTTGCTGGCTGCCATCTGGGCGATCTTTTATCTGATCGGGTCCATTCCGGCTATCGTCAAGGCGCTGCGGCTGGACAAGGCGCCGACATAGCCGCGCCATTTCGGTGTCATTGCGGCTCCGCTTCGCCTGTGCGGATATCGATGGGGGTCAGGTCCAGGCCCGGCGGCGGAACGAGCCGCGGCACGCCCTCTTCTTCATCGAAAAATAGTTCGATCTCCTTTTCCCGGCGGATCGCCAGCCCCTTCAGCTTTTTGCCGCCGGCATACACCCACCGCCGAAATTCAAACGGCACAAGGTTATACTCCCCTGCATTGACCCGCTTGCGCAGGGTCGATTTCCGGAAATTTCCGACCCCCACGTTAAACACGAAATCACACAGAGCGCCGTACTGACCGCCGGTCAGTTCCCGATCCACCAGTCCCGTCACGCCCCGCTCCGCCACGTGCATATCGTCGCGAAGAAGCTCGGTTCCTTCCGGTCTGGTGATGCCGTCGAAAAAGTTTTCCGGAATGGTCGCGTCGCACGGCTCCAGGTGGATCAAGTGGCCATACCCGATGGTGCAGTAATGGGCGGCGTCGTTGTAGGGCATGCCTCTGAAGCCTTCGGATTCTTTGGTCAGCTCAAGGCCCTTATCGGATACCTTCCGGGCTTCGACCCCCGCCGGCAAGACGATCCGCTCTTCTTCCAGGAAAATACCCGGCGTCAGGCTTTCGGTGGTGACGAACCGGATCTTTGGGGTCGTGCCGCAACCGGCCGAGAGAAAAGTCCCAGCTATGGCGACGATGACAAACAGTAGGGTTGGATTATGGGGTTTCATGATGTTCTCCTATCCCGATCATTTCATCTTGATTTCAATGGACGTTTTTTGCTCAGGATCGCATCCTTCGCATTTCAGCCTGAGAATCCCTCCCTCGGGGAAGATCGTCAGCCGGATATTTCCCTCCGGTCGATATTCACGACCCGTCTCTTCCTCCTTCCCATCCGGAAAATAGGCGATCGTCAACAAGGGAGCGGGTCGGTCCGGCGGAGGTTTGACGCCGGGTGGTCTCCATTTACCAATTATGGGCTTCACCGGGGTGGGCCGTATTCTTGCCCGGCGGGATCGTGATCGGTTTCCCGGTTCCGATGCCGATTCATCGGATGCATCTTCATCGGGGAGGTCGACCATCTTCACCGCCACATCCTCCCCCGCCACTTTCAAAACAAGATTTTCGATCGCTTCGATTTCCTCTCCATCGACGGAATCGGAAATTTGGATGTAACAATCTTTTTCGTCTGTGAGGAGCAGTGTGTCTTTCTGTTTCAGACAGGGCGGGTCCGGTGAAATCCGGCGCATATCGAAAGCCGGCTGGAAAGGCCCCAGCCGGTTGTCCAAAGCCCCCACCCACTTCTTTTTCATCTCCTTTGCTTTATCCATGCTCAGCTCGTCCCAGCCCTCTTTTCGGTCGCGCAGATAGCCCGCGTTCAGGCTGAGGACAAACAGGATAACCAGAATCCCAAGTACGATGATGACGGATTTTTTCATTTCGACTCGGCTATTGATTGCGTTTCGGCAGTTTGAACGGCTTTACCGTCTGATTTTGCTGGGGCAGTTGCATGAAATATTGTTTCAGTTGAGGCACCTTCTCGAGATTGAAATCCTTTCGCTGATACTGGCCCACCACCAGATTGACCGGCGTTTTACGGGGAACCAGCGTATTCACCTCGGGATCCTGGTCGAGGACTTTGTCATGCTGATCCTGATTCCCGACGGATTTGATCGTCAGATCGTCGCCGAGTTCGAGTCCTCTGGACCGGATCTTCAAAACCGCATCGGAGAGACTGCCATCGATGAACTTCGGTACTTTGACCCCCGCGACCTTTAGCGTAACCGTTTCCCCCTTTTCCACTTTCATATTCGGCTCGGGCGTCTGGTCGAGAATCGCGCTGGCGGTCCTGGAATTGGAAACTTCCTGAAGCTCGATCTCATGCTCAAGTCCGTTCTCCTCCAGAAAGGCGACCGCTGTGTCGCGATCCCAGTCTCCTTCGGTAAAATCGGGGAGTTCGACACCCGACGGCATCAGCACCCAGATCAACAACCCCGCTACCACCACCCCGGCCGCCGCCGCGGCGATCCACCACGGGAACGGCTTTTTGGGTTTTTCCGGCTCGAGGACGGGGCCTTCCTTAGCCGACACCTCAAAATAGACCGGATCGCCGGTGGCGTAATGTTCCCCCGGACTGTCCGGATCGAATACCCGGAGGCGGTAGCTGTATTGACCGGGCGTGCCGTCGGTCGGCGCCTGGATCTTCACCCGGATCTGGGTCATGCCCTCGACGTCCAGGTCGTACTCCGTCGGCTCGTCGATGGTCAGCCATCCCTCAGGCGTCCCTTCGGGCACCAAAAGGTGAATGCCGATCCTGCGGGCCCTGTCCGTGGCATTCTTGATGTTGAAGACGTGTTCTGCCGTACCGTCTTCGGCGCAGGTAACCACACCTTTGACTCCCTGAATGGTGGCGATGTTCATGGGTCACTTTCCTTCCTGTTTAAAATCGAGTTCATAGGAGACATACGCCGGTTTTTCCTGTTCGATGATCCGCTCGATCAAGACGATATGGGATTCGGCTTCCAGCGGCGCCAGGATGCGGATGTGAAAAGAGCGCGGAGTTCCGCTCTCGTCCACGGGGTTTTCCAGCAGGTCGAAGCCATGGATGCCGGTGGCGGTTTCTAGGAAGAGCTTCAGCCCCCGGGCCGTCCCCCGCCATTGGGAAAGACAGGCGGCGGCGGCGATCAGCTCCCGCAGTTGCCCGGTGCCGGAGGATATCGGGTCCACCGAGTGTTGGAAATCGGCGGGCTGGGCGCTGTAAAAGGGATAGAACCGATCCAGGTCCACCCAGGAGGCGAGGTAGGGAACGAACCGGTCCGGCGTGCCCGCCGCATCGAAATAGAGCGCCAGACGGGAAAGCACGGCTTCGGCTGGTTCGTGCAGCCATTCCATCAGATCGAGAAAGGCGCCGAGGGGGCCGCCCTCTTTCAGCGTCCGGCGGAAGACGTGGGGCAACAGGGGTTCAATCTCTTGTCGTTTCATCTTCACTCTGCACCGTTATCTGGTGGTCCCCCGAACAGAACAGCCAGGTCGCCGGCAGGCTGACCCGCTCAAGGAACATGTTGCTCGATACATGGCCGTAGGGTCCGGCCTGATCCCGGCTGCGGTAGATCCCTTCCGTTCCGGCGGCAAGCAGATAGTTTCCCAGGGGATCCGCATCCACGGCCTCCAGCGGCTGAAAAAGACGCTCCGCGCCGCGCAGCGGCAGTTTACAGTTGATATCGGGCTGGACCCACTTCGGTTCCGGCGCCGTGATGTCGAGCGATAGTATCCCGCCGCGCAGGGAGGCCGATAGAGCGGTCGATCCCTGGAACGACAAATCCCGGCAACTTCCGGCGTTCCAGCCGGTGTTGTAGGGCGCCCACCCTTCCGGGTTCTCCTCCGCACCGGTGAGCTTCCACCGGAAACAGCCCTTGCCGGCATCGTCCCCGATGGCCGCGAGACAGGCCCACAGGTAGCGATGGGGGGCATAGTGGTGGAAGACCAGCCGGCGCACCATCTCTCTTTTCATGCCGATATACCGGAAGGTCTCGGGCCTGCCGGCATCGTCGGAAAGATAGACCCCCTGATCCTTTCGGGCGGCCACCGCAACGCAGGTGCCCCCCCAGACATCCGAAGAGACGGCCACCGAATAGAAGCCCAGGGCGGTCTGTTCCGGATCCACCAGCACCTGGTAGGGCTGTGCTCCCTCGTGGATCGCCAGCTCGTAGAGGCCCTTTTCCGTGGCCAGCAGGAGCACCGGCACATATTCCCGTTCCACCCAGGCCAGCTCGCTCACCCGGAAGGTGGTGCGAAGGCCGATCGTCCAGGTGTCCCCGCAATCGTGAGATATGTGCAGCACCGACCCCCCTTCCGCTTCCGCCATGTGGGTGGCCGCCGCCAGAAGGCCGGGGCGTCGCTGGGTGCTCGCCTCTTTGGGAAAGGATTTGACTGAAATAATCTCTTCCCCGGGAAAATGGGCCACGGATTCCCATCCGTCGCCGTCATTGGTGGATCGGAACAGGGTGTCGCCGGCCCCGGCATACCAGGTGTGCGGCTGAAACGAATCGGCGCACAGGGCCCTGACGTGCTGGTCGGGAACCTCGTCGACCAGCATCCGCACCTGGGAGACGGAACTCACCCCCGGCTCTTCATCGATGATCTTGTAGATGTCCCACGACGTTAGGGGCTGTCCGAAGCGCCACCCCTGGGAGGCCGGGGGAGAGGACAGGGGAGTGATGGTCTGGTGAAGCCGCCGCAGAACCCGCTCCCTGACCGTTTCCGGCGATTCTTCCCGGTGGACCCGGATCCGGGCCCGGATCCGGACCGGCTTGTACCGCACCCAGTTGACCAGGCAGGTGGTGCCCAGAGGTTTCCGCATGTCCAAGGCCTCCTGGATCCGCCGCCGGGCCGGCTCCGTCTCGTGGGCCCGCAGGATCCCTGGTTTGACCCATCCCCGGACCTGTTGCTCCTCCGGGATGTTGGGGACCAGGAGCACTTCCACCGTCCCGGGGCTTGCATGGTTCCAGAGCATCGCTTTGGTATAGGCGTGAACCCGGTTGGCCGCGCCGGAGCTTTGCTTGGCGATCAGTTCGAAGTCCCGGGCCGTCACGGCCCGCTGGAGGGAGTGGAGTTCCTGCGGCCCCCGTTTGAGGGCGTTATCAAGGGATTCCGCGGCCCGTCCACCGGTGGCCGGACCGGGATTGGTCACATCCATGCCCGGAATCGGATCCTTGAGGGTGGTCAGGAGGTGTGCCATGACGTTCCCATTGGCCCCGCCGCCCCTGCGGTACCAGACGCGGATCTGCCGGTCCGCAGGGGGCGCCGCCGCCAGGGCCCGTGGCACGCTCTCCAGGGATTTCCCGGGCAGACTCATGCGGACCGACGGCGCAAACTGGATGGCGCCGGCCAGCCGGTCCGCCAGATAGACGAAGCGGTCCTCTCCCAGGTTGCTGAAATCGGTTACCTCCCGCCAGATCCGGTAGGCCCGGCCGTCATGTTCAACGGCGGTTTCGGAGAGGGCGCCGAGTTCCTCGGCCGTGGTCTCCACCCCCACCACCAGGTCCAGCCCGTCCCCGGTGGGAGCGATGACGGGGGGTCGGGCGACGGTGACCGTCAGACCCGGCAAGCCGGTGCCCATTCCCACCAGTTCCGCTGCGACGGGCTCGCAGTGGAGGGCAAAAACCGAGGTCTCGACGTCCCCCGGTTCCACAGAGGCCGCTGCCGTGGTCACGAAGACCGGTGCTTCGGCCCCCGAATCTGCACGGGAGGTGGTGACACGGGTTCCCCTGGGAATGGCGACCGAATGCCGCCGCGGGCGGGCGAGCCGAAAGCGGAGGTCGACCCCCGCCGCCGTCGGCGGATAGAGGCGGACCCCGATCAGGTTCAGGAACGCCACGTGGGCTTTTTGGGGGAGGCGGTTCAGGCGGTAGAGGAGGATATCGGTCAGGTAGGCGAAGGTCTCCAGAAGCACCACGCCCGGATCCCCCGGGGAAAGGTCGGTCCATTCCGGGCACGACTGGGCGATCCGGCGGCGCCCTTCGGCCACCAGATCTTCGAAACGACGATCGTCCAGGTTGGGCGGACGCAGCGACACTAGATCACCTCCTCGGTCAGGGAAATCGAGACGGTGAGGGTGTCCCGGCGAACCGTCTTCTTTACGCGGTACTCGAGCAGAATATCCATTCTTCCGGAGTCTCCTTCATTGGCCGTCGCATCCAGCCGCAGGATCTCGATGCGGGGCTCCCATCGATCGAGGGCCTTTCGCACATAGTGGATGGCCAAACCGTGGGTGGTGGCGTCGTTGGGCGAAAAGACCAGGCGCTGAAGATCGCAGCCGTAATCGGGTCGCATCACCCGCTCTCCCGTTGCGGTGGTCAGCAGCAGGAGGATCGATTGGCGGACGGCGCCGTTATCCCCCACCATCTCGATACCGCCGGTGCTGGAGATCCGGATCCCCGACCCGGCCTCCTCCCGGCGGTCGAAATCGGGATGGCGAAACCGCCAGGCCCGATACAGTGGTCGCTTCATCCCATCTCCCTGGCCAGGCGCTGTCCGGGCCGATTGACCTTGTATTTGACGATTCCCGGCGGCGTGCCGTCGGTATACCCTGTCACCGTATCCAGACAGACCCGTTTCCCGTCGATGCGCAGCAGATCGGAATACCCCTCTTTCACCACCAGGGTGGTCAGACAGGCCTTGATGCCCGGCCCGACATTGGGACAGCCGCCGATGGCGCGCCCTGCCGGGTCCGGCTCCACCAGAACCCGCCGCCCCTCAATGGTGACCAGGGACTGTCCGGCGGCGATATCGACGATGCCCAGCTCATGGGTGCAGACGACCCGGGCGTCTTCCGTCATCAGGTACATTTATCTCCTCTCGAAATCGATGGATCGGCCGCTGATGGTGATGCTTTTGCCGGGGGCCCTGATGGCCAGATCGGTGGCGGCCTCGATCCGGCATCCGGAGGGGGTCAACGCGATCCGGCTGCCCGCTTTGTCGCCCATGCTCAGGTCATCCGGGGCCAGCGAGATAAACCCCCCGTCGCTGTTTTCGATCCGAATCCGCTCTTCCCCATCGTCCAGACGGATCCACTGCCCGCCGGGCGTCCGCAGCGTGTACCGACGCACCGCCCCCTCGTCGACACCCGCATCGGGCGGGCTGTCGGCCCCATAGAGCCCCCCCATGACGACGGCTTGATCCGGATCCTCGTTCAGCAAATGGACCAGCACCCGATCCTCTACATCCGGCAGGGCGACGATCCCCTTCCCGACCCCTGCCCCGGGCACCACCACCTGCAGCCAGCTCGTTTCCACACCACCGTAGCCGGGGAGCACCACCCGCACCCGGCCCCGGTCTTCCGGGTCGTTCACCCGGCTCACCACCCCCATGGTGGCGGAGGGGCTCACCGGCCGGGGCGTCGGATGCGGTGGTGTGGTATCGATTTCGGAAACATACCCCCGGTCGTGATCGATCCGGTGGTGGACGGCCGTGAGAACATAGCGCCCGGCCAGGAGCGGCGCCACCCCGCCGATGGCCACGATGGCCCCCGGCCGCAGGCGGGGATCCCCCTCGGCCACTCCCCACAAGAGGACCTCCCGGGCGACCCGGCGATCGAGTTCGGCCTGGGCCAGCCCCTCCGCCTGACGGTCATCCTGGACCAGGGCGTCGGCGATGGTGCGACGGCCCGTCCCCCCCACCCCATCCTGTACCGGCCGAAGGCCGACCCGCCGGCCGACCCGGGCCCGATCCGCCCGGCCGCTGACTGGGGCCGCCTGGTGGGGATCCCAGCCCGTGGTTTCCACGGCCGTGCAGGCGGTCTCCGTGTTCACCTCGATGCGCGACTCCAGCAGGGTCTCTCCCATCTCCAGGTCCACGGGGGGGCCGAAACCCGCCAAGGTGATCAGGTGAAGGACCTCCTCCCTCAGAGTAAAGTAGAGCCCGCAACGTTGTGCGGCGCCGGTCATCAGGTCGAGGTCGGACTGGCTGTGCTGGATGAGGGTCGTCCGGACCCGGCCACGGTCCTTCGCCGCCACCCGGATGTTGAGATCCGCCGTCAGGGTCTCGACCAGATCCTGGAGGTCCGACGGGACCCGGACCCCCACCGGCTGCCGCTTTCGAAGCCGATGGAGGAGATCATAGCCCCGGATTCGGATCCGTTGCCGGCGGGAGGGGCCGTATTCGAAACTGACCGCCGTCACCTCCCCGACGAAAAGGGGATCGGCGGCCCCTTCCACCCGGATCCGAAGCGATCGGCCCGGATAGTCGCCGGCCTCCGTCGCCAGGGGGCCGCCAGGTTCCTGGAAGGTGAGTTCGCACACCGTCGGCAGTGACAGCCGCTGGTGGACCCGTACCTCCGTCAGCGCCCGGGCGTCCTCGACGGCAAGGGGGGTTCCCGCCACTTCGATCAGCAGCCGGGGCAGGGTGACAATCGATGTCATGCCAGATCCTCCAGCTCGGAGAGGGGCGGCATATCGAGAAGGGCGCCCGGCGCCATATGGAGCGGGTCGTCGATGTCGTTATAGGTCATCAGGGCCCTGGCAAGGTCGGGATCGCCGTACCGCTCGTAGGCGAGCTGATCCGGACGCTCCCCGCCCAGAACCTCCCGGGATTCCCCCATCTCCGCGAGTCCGGCGGCGAGGCCTCCCCCTCCAGCGATGATGGGTCGATGGACGTTCCCCTCTGCCCGTGGTTGCCCGCCAACCGGATCCATGACCCGCCGGAACCGCAGCCGCATGAGGGAGCGCCGGGGAATCCCCGCCTGGGTGAAGGAGTCAAGTTTTTCCGCCACGGCGGTGATCAGGCCGGGAAGCTGCCAGCTCTTACCCCACACAAACCGGCAGACCGGCGGCGCGGTGTACGCGCCGGCGGACCGGGCGCTCTCCGCCAGCCGCCACAAGGGTCCTGTCAGGTCCCGGACATCCTCGGCGGCGATGGAAGAGCCGGCAACCGAAACGTCGAAGAGCAGATTCATCGTCAGTTCGGTGTTGCCGCCCCCGCGATACAGCAACTGATCGTCCGCCAGCTCCGTGCCGGCAATCAGACCGCCGGCGAATCGGCGGGTATGTATCCCCGCCTCCCTGCGCAGGACGACGTTCTCCGGATTCAACAGGCAGCCGATCCGTTCGCCGGTCTCTTCGATCAGAAACGCCACGCGTTCCATGGCCCTCCTCCCTGCTCTTCATCCAGCCGCCGAAGCCGCTCCGAGTCCCGCGATGCCGTCTCCCACCGGCCGATCGCCGACCGATCCTCCCCCCCGCCTGCCCCATCGGCCGACCCCCCCGGCAGCCGGGGCCAGGAGGGACCCCGGTGGGACGGTTCGGTCTCCTCCGGTCCCCCTTCCCCCGGCAGGCCGGGCCAGCGAAACAAGGGAGAGGGGGATCTTTTCAGTTCCACGGTTTCGGAATTGGACTGAAAACGGGGCGGCGGCCATCCCCGACCCATCCTGTCTTCGGGAACGGGCGCATGGGCAATCCCCCCTGCGTCGATTCGGGTCTCCGGTCTTTCGGGTAGTACGGCAGAGACGGGTTTCCAGGCGGAAACGGGTTCGGCGGATGGCGGCCGCGCCTCATCAGCGGTTGCCTGACGGACAGGCCGGACCGGCCGGGTTCCGGAACCGGATGGAGGGGAAAACGCCCGGTCTTCATTTTCAGTGGTGGACCTGGCCGATGGAGTCTCAGGTCCCGACGGCTCCGCCTGATCCCGTCGACTCGGCTGTGGAGACCAGCCTGCTTCCCTCCGTTTCCGAATCACCGCGACCCCGGAGAGAGCCGATTTCCGCCCGACCGGCGCCCTCGACGGTCGGGGTTCCGCTCCCCCTGCCGGAATCTGGGGCATCGCTGTCTCCGGACTCAAACTGGACAAGTGCCTCCGGGCGCCCCTTTCAGGAGAAGGCGCCTCTGGGGAACGGACCGGCGAAACCGCCCCTCTTTGGGGCGTCCCCGACGCTTCAGGATAGGGATCTCCGGCCGGGGAATCGGGCAGCCTATCGGGATTGTTTGGCGGCCAGGCGTCCGCGTCCGCCCCTCCCATGTCGAGGGGGCCCTTTGGAATCGGGTTTTCGTCGGCGACATTCTCCCTTCCGGTAAGTCCCGGCGGTCGTGCGGCGGCGGGCGGAGCGGCGGCCGTTCCCCCTTCGGGGGAGCCGTCGAACCTTGCCATCCCGTGGATATCGGGCCCGGCGGAGGATTCCGCCTCCTCTTCGGTGGCACGCTCCGGCTCACGCCCGGGTTCTCCTTCGGGCGGTGGGGCTCCGAAAAAGGCGATCCTCAGGTCCGGATCCAGCAATTCCGGGGCGTGCCGGCTCACCAGCCGGAGCCAGTGATCCGGCGGCCCGCCGGGATGCGCCTTGTCGCCGGCCGGCGCCGCGGCTTTCCACTCCCCTCCGCCTGTCTCCCCGCCGTCCGTGGGTTCCAGCTCCGACACCACCGACTCGACCCGGTTCCGAATCAAAATCGCCGCGCCGAGCAGCCACCGCCTGACGCGTATGCGGAGCCGGGTCATCATGCGCGTTCGATCCCTTCATGGGCGATGATCAGCGTCTCGATGGCCACCCCCTGGGCCTCCCCCCTCAATTGCGCGCCGCGCCAGGCGGTCGGCCAGGCGCTGTGGAGGTTCCACCGGGTGTTCTCCTGCTGGCCGTCCGGGGCCAGCAAAACGATGGACATCTCTTTTCGTTCCACGTTGCCCTGGACCGTGGTCATCAGCCACTCCCAGAGTTCGGTCGATTCGCTCAACCCCCACTTGAAGGTGATGTCGCCGTAGTCCACCCTGCCGGGCAGCTTGCGAACGGCGGGGGCCCCGCCGCCCTCCCGGTAGGAGATCGATTCGACCGAGATGCTCAGTCCGCTGATCTCGCTGAAGTAGCCCGAAGTGACCCCCTGAATGTCGACCACAAAGTTATAAGATCGATAGATATCCGTATCCGGCATGATCTCCCCCTCTATTCTTCAGATGCTGCCTCGGTTTCTCCGCCCCCACCCGCCTCTTCCTCCGATCCGCCGCCGACCCATTGAGAAACGCGGAAGATGATAAACTCGGCGGGCTTTACCGGGGCGATGCCGATTTCCGTCACCAGTCGGCCGGCGTCGATCACCTCCGGCGGATTGGTCTCACCGTCGCATTTGACGAAGAAGGCCCGCTCCGGCGTCTCCCCTTTTAGAGCGCCGTCCCGCCAGACCAGCGTGAGAAAGGCCCGTATATCGCGCTCGATGGACTTCCAGGTGCGGGTGTCGTTGATTTCGAAGACGATCCACCGGGTCCCGTTTTCGATGGACTCTTCGATCATATTGAAGAGCCTGCGAACGCTTATATAACGCCACTCGCTCGACTCCGCCGCCAGGGTGCGGGCCCCCCAGACGCGGATCCCGGCATCGGCGAAAAACCGGATGCAGTTCACCCCGGCCGAATTGAGTGTGCCCTGCTCTTCCCGGGTCACCCTGTAACAGAGATCGAGAGCGCCCCGGATGGGTTCGTTGGCCGGCGGTTTATGCACGCCGCGGGTGGCATCCGTACGGGCATAAACACCCGCCAGGTGGCCCGAGGGCGGGGTCTTGACGATCGCGCCGGCCGTCAACGGATCCCGGGCGGTGATCCACGGAAAGTAAAATGCCGCACAATCCGTCTCCCTCGGGCGGAGCGGGCCCGTGGCGGGTGCTTCCGGTTCCGACGCGTCCATTTCACCGAACCCCGCCCCGACGGTTCCCACTTTTTTCAGATTGTCGACATTGTCGACCTTGCAGGGGGCATCGAGTATGGCAAAGCGGTTCTTCATCTTTTCACAGTGGGAGATCAACGCTTCGTAGGAGGCGATATCCGTGTAGCCGGGCGCGGCGATGATCTTGGCCTCGTCCACCGTCTCCAGGGCGGTGATCCCGGAGCGTGTCCGTTCGTCTCCGGCAAGAGGGTGGCCCTTCCCTACGTTGAGCACGTAGCAGCGGCTGCCGCCGTTGTTGAAGAAACCGAACACCGCCCGCGCCAGGTCGGTGGAGGGACTCTCCGCGTCGACAAACTCCCGGACGAACTGGGACCAGTTACTCACCGGAACCGGCCTGTTGAGGTGCCTGTCCGCCGCCGGCGCCACCCCCAGAAACGCCGCCGTGCTGGTGCCGACGGCTGCGATGGGCTTGGTCCCCGCGGAGATCTCTTCCATATAAATCCCGGGTGTCATGTAACTCGCCATGTCAGGCCTCCAATGCGTCAAAATGGATCGTCAATGGTTGCTGTCCGTTCGTTTCCCGGTCGATGGCTTTGACAAGCTCCCGGCCGCGGGTCAGAATACGGAACGTTTTGACGGGCGGCTTCACGGGAACGGCCGGGAATAGAAAGCGCCCTTTCCCGTCGGTCCGCGTCGCCAGGTTGTGGGTGGTCAACTCCACCCGGGCGGCAGCCAGGGGGGTCTCCCCCGGCCCCAAAACGACGCCCTCCATGCCGACGAGGGGGGATTGGATCACCTCGGCGGGGGACCGGATCAGCGGCGTGACCGTATCCGGCCGTTCGACCCGGAGGGGCAGCCGGAGGAAAAACGCGGGCATCGGTACGATGCCGAAGGCCGTCCAGATCTCGGGAGAGACCGGCGCCAAATCGACCTCATATTCCGTATGCTCCATGGCCGCAAACAGGAGGCGGCCAAGGATGCGGTGGGCTGCTTTCGGATCTTCGGACCGGGTGGTCACCAGGTAGCGAAGCATCACCTGGAGGGGCGGCCGTCGTCCCGATCGAACGGGAGCGGACGGGAGGATATCCATCAGATAGAGCCCCACCCTCTCTCCCTCTCCCGTGGTTTGGGGAGGGGAGAGCGTCACCTCGGTC
This sequence comes from Desulfobacteraceae bacterium, assembly GCA_011390065.1. GTDB lineage: Bacteria > Desulfobacterota > Desulfobacteria > Desulfobacterales > JAABSP01 > JAABTD01. The sequence continues at coordinate 14,639 of JAABTD010000038.1, read as the reverse complement.
TCCTCGGTGAGCACATTGCCGATCCAGTCGATCAGTCGCTGGTCGATCTCTTCGATCATAGGCGTTTCATCCCTGATGATCCCATCCCTGTCGGGCACTGCTCACGCCCTGCTGGTATTCACTTACCGGAACCAATCCTGAAAAAATTGCTGCTGCTCCGCGGGGGTATGGGTCTCCTCCTGCCCAAGGCGGGGAACCCCCCTCTCCTCGGCCTTGTTGATCTGCATTCCGGCGGTATTGAGGCCGATGGCCACGGCAAAGATGGTCATCGAGTTGAGCAGGTAAAAAACGACCCGCTGATAGATGACGATGCGCTTGTCGGCCCAGATGCTCAGTCCGAAGAGCAGACTGACCACCAGTCCGGTCCAGTTCCCCGGAAGACCGAACTGGCTGGCCAGTGTCGCCGTGATCAGGGTGGTGCCGGCCCCTGCAACCCCCGGTGTCAACATCGACTTTGAATGAAGAAATTCGTCCACTCCACCTCCTGTCTGGATTGAACCCTCTGACTGCTGCTGTCCCGCGTTACCGGCCACAGTTTTTACTTGGATTACAGATGTTCTTCAATGCCTTCGATCCCGTCAGGCCTCGGCTGCCGAGGCGTTCCTCGGAAAATTGCCGGTGCCGCCAGCAGGCCTTCCGCTCCATGGTCTTCCGGTCCCAGCGTTCCCAGTCCTTTTTGTATTTGATCTTCTGGTACTCGACGCCGGTATCCGGCTCGACGGGGAGGACGTGGGGGGTTCCGTCCCACCCGTGGGAGCCCCAGGCGATCCGTTTTTCCGGGTCGATCACCATCACCACATGGCCGTCACCCCGCCGATCGTCCCGGTAGACCAGAATATCCCCTGTCTGGATGGGTCCGCCGCTGCACGGCTCGAATGCATCCTGCATGAGGGTATCGTCGGATACCATCATGGCCGTTGATAGATACCGGTTGTCCCTGTTGTAGGTCAGCCCCGACCGGGTAAAGGCGAACCAGATGGCCCGGGAGCAGTCGATGCCGTATTTGAGATTTTCCTCATCCGTGGATTTGTTCCAGCCATGCTGCCGGTACCCGTATCCATCCGCGGCCGAGGCCTTGGCCAGACCGTCTGCGAGGGTCAGGACTTTGTAGAGCGCCGTGGTTTCATCATCCGGGAGATAGGGACGGATATCGAACCGCGGGATGGTGTACTCGCGCCGATCGATGGACTGATCGCTATCCTGGGCGGCCGCCGCAAACCCGGGGTTGGCCGCCACGCTGAACGTCGTCAGACTCAGCGTCCAGGTGGTGTCTTCGACGGCTTCCTCCTCCAGGAACCGGCTGCCGCGTTTCCCACTTTCGAAATAGCGGTAGAGGGCCCGCTGCAGCCCGGATGCGCCCGGTGACCTGGTGGGGGCCGGTTCGGCGAACTGACCCCAGTCGACCGGGTTGGTGACCTGAGTGCCGAACACCATCACCCGGTCCTTGATGCCCAGCGGCGGAACCCCTATAAGGGTTTCTCCGGAGGCATCGAACCGGACCCGTTCGCCCCGATCCAGCTCGACTTTGCGTCCGTCCCGGGGAAGGGGCAGGATGGCGCCGTCCGTCGACAGAATCAGCGCCCCGACCAGAAGCGGAATGGGGGTGTCGTCCGTCCGTTCCACCTGTATGTTCCACTGATGGCAGAGCGGGACGACCTGATGGGTGTTGGGCTCTGCCTGTTCCCAGGTGCCGTCGGCGCAGCGGTTCTGCTTCGCCGCGGGCACCAGGCTGACCTTGAGGGTCTGATGATCCGTAAAATCATCGCCGCCGTTACCCCGAAGCTGAAGCAGCGCCCCCTGCCGGGCATGCCGGCCGAGGCTTTCGGGAACCTGTTCGTCGGCCTCATAGGTGTTTCGAATCCGGTTGTGGGGCCCTCTGAGGATCAGTTGATCCTCGTGTCCCAGGCTCAATTCAAACTCACCCGGCCCCTCGGCCAATTCGATAGCAACCCCGCTTCGCGCATGGTTTTCTACCATATCCCTTATCTTCGCGGCCCGCTCTTCGGGAATGCCGCCGGGTTCTTCCGACGGCCGGAGGCGGACTTTCAGGGCGATGAAAGAATCCGCGGGGCGCGCCAGGACCGCGAGATCTCCGGGCCGGATCTCCGGATGATCCGCTTTGGCGGCGGAAATTTGGGCCTCCGCGTTCAACCCGGTCATTCCGGTGACCACGACGGTCGCTTTTGCTTTCCCCGGGTCCCGGGTACTCTCCCCGGTGACGGAGCCGTCGTAGATGCGGAATTCGGCTCCCAATCCCGCGCCCGGCAGGGGCGGCCCGCCTATTTCCAATCCGGACTCCGTCCGGATCACCTCCCAGGCGAAGGGATGCGCGCGGACCCGGCTGTCGAACACCTTCCGGCGGAGGTCGCCATGAAAGTAGGGAACCTGGTAGCTTTCCGCCGCGACCAGAAGCGGCACCCGCCGGGAGAGCTGCGCATAGGTCATCGGCTGATCACTAGCATCCGACAGAACCGAGAGCACCGCATCCGTGAAGATACCCCGACCTTTTTTTTCAAGGGCCGGGTTGCTGTCGGTGGCGGCGGAAAGGATGACCGCTCCCGGCAGCGACTCGGTGACCCATCCGGACCCTTCGTCCGCCTCTGCGATAAACACTGGCGGCCCTTCCGCCCTCTCTTCTTTAACGGGGGGAACGAACCGGGCCAGTGTGGTGCTCGCCTCGGGATCCCGCGTGGCGGTGCCGGAGTTGCACGAATCTAGGATCACGGTCACATGGCGGGTTTTCCGGTGCAGGGCGGCCAGCATCCGGTTGAAGTCGTCGTCCAGCAAATCGGATACACCCCCGGTTCGGGCATCATGGAACATCAGGGTTTCGTCCCATTCATCCGGTTCGTCGCCGTTTTCGTCCCGGGCCTGTGATCCGTGGCCGGCGAAGTAGACCACCGCCACATCGTTTTCACGAGCCCGCTCCACCAGCGCCGATTGAAACACCCGTTTGAAGTTGGCGGTCGTCGCCTGCTCGTCGAGCAGGAGGCAGACGTTGGCTTTGGGGAACCTGTACCCGCCCTCTGCGGTCAGGAGGCTGTAAAACCGGCGGGCGTCGTTTACCGGTCCCTTGAGGTCGGGAACGCTGCGGTTGACATATTGACCCACACCGACGATCAACGCCAGCCGCCGGATGCCGTCCGTCTCGACAGCTTCTTCAGCACCACATGACCCGGTGGAAACGCCCGTCGGTGATCGCACTTGACCGGTCCCCTGCTCCTGACATCCGGCCGTTTGTGCAAGAAACAGACTGATCCCGATCCAAAGGAGAAACCCTATCATGCCAACCCGACCGATAAACATGAATCGTCTCATCTTTGCCTCCAAAAACCCTAATGACAAAAGGGCCTTCCGGGTCCCCGTCAAGGGTCCGTTTTTTTCTTCAGATAGGGCAGAATGAAATCCAGAATCTCTTCAGTTTCACCCAGATACCGTCTTCTCCCGGTACCGACATGTTCGATCCTCCCGCGCCATTCCGGATCTTCCCCCTCCATTTCCCTCGGTTCCAGCCATAACCGGACGACAAATGAATGCATGTTCTCCTGGACCTCTTTCATGGTCATGGAACCTTTGATTTGGTTGAGTTGCTATCGACCAGCCGTTCATTGAAGGAGAAAATGGTAACGCGTTGGGTCCAAGGTAGCCCATCCATCTCACGATATCGTCACGAACCCGTCACCAAACCCTCTCCAAGTCATTTTTTTCACACTACAAGGGAAAAAATTCGTCGCGGGGATGGAAAGCAGAAAAAGGGACTTTGCGATCGATTGGATGACGCTAAGATGGGGAAAAAGAGCGCTGGCTTCAGGGGCTTGAATCGGGATTGTGGGACCGGTTTGGGGTTGGTTCTGTATGACCTGAAAGAGGGGAATTCTAATAGGGATTGCCAAAGAAACGGTCCTTGCGGACAGATCGATGCCTATTTTTTGACGAGTCGCTCCAGATGCGCGACGGCATCGATCAATTGTTCCCTCATCTGATCGAATTGCGTCATCGCCGTGTGGACCTTCTGCAGCGCCTCGTCGATATCCGTGGTGTCACCGAATCGGGGGCTCTGCCCAATTCGGCTATCAGGGCTGAAAACGGCCTGTACCGGTTGCCGAACGGAAAGCTGTTCATACAACGCATTCGTTTCCGCCATCGGCTGGATCCCCAGTTCTTCACTCAGCACTTTGGCACAGGTTTTATACTGTTTGGCCGCCATGCCGCGCTGGCCGCTTTTGATATAGAATTTGATCATTTCCCGATGGATGTCCTCCCTGAGCGGATCATGCCTGAGGATTTTTCGGCCGCATGCAAGTCCTTTCTCGATTGAATGGCGGTACTTGTAAAACCCGATAAGGTGGGCCAGGCTCTTCAGGTAAAGTGATCGGATCCGCTCTCTTTCAATGAGCGCCCAATCCTCATAGAACCCCTCCAGAAGTTCTCCAGTGACCATTTCGTTGGCTTTTTCAAGTTTACGGGCGTCTAGATCGGTCATGGATTCGGGCGGCCTGGAAAGAGCCGACTGGGTTTTTTCTTCAAATTCAGCGACATCCATCCAGTAATCACTTTCGCAATTGAACCCGACATCCCCCCTCGAGGTGGTAAGCAAAAACGTCCCTTTAGGAATGCTTTCGGGCTCCAGTACGCGTCTCAGGCGCCACAAAGCCGTGCTGAGACAGCTTTTCGCACGTTGGTCGCTGTGATCGGCCCAAAAAATGCCGTAGAGCATCTCCCTCGAATGAATCCGGTGGCGAAAAAGCAGAAGGTAGGCCAATAGGGCCTTGGCACTGCGCGCAATCTTGGATGTCTGCTTACACTCGCCGTTGGGGATCAGACGAAAACCGCCGAAAAGGTGAATGTCGAGAAGAGCCACTGAACCACCCCGCTTCCTGTCCCCTTTGGTGGGGTCGAAAAAAGGTCATCCGATCATGGATTTCTCATCTCCTCTGTTCTGATCGAAAATATCAAAAAAACAGTTGACAAATAAAAAAGTGATTCAAAGAAAATTTCCAAAAAGGACAAACGGCGCCCAATAGAACGGATGCGCGTAGGGCGCATTCGCCGGCGGTGTGAAGCCGCCTTCGTCATCGGCCACCGCGGCGCCGCGGTGTATGGGTTCGTTCGCGTCCATGTCCTGGTCGCCGTGGAGAAAGATGAGCTGCGCCTTTCTGATCGCTTCTACCTTGCTCAGTCCTTTTTGATTTCTGAGAACGTAAAATAGCTCCATAAATTTCGCGGTGCTCGTGTCGGCTACGGACCATAGAGTTGCCAGGATGGCATCGGCTCCCTCTTTCTCTGCGAAAGTAGCTAAACTTTCGATCTCCCTTCCCAGCGCATCCTTGCCCTCGACCGCGGTTTCGCATGCGGAGAGAACCAGAAGCTCCAAATGTTGTAACGGATACCTTGAACTTTCCAGATCTTTTATGGTCAATGGGTCACCGTTTCCTAGCAAAAGAAACGATTTCTTATTCTCAAGCTGATAGGAAAAATGACTGGCGATATGGACGATAGGGTAATCGGCCTCCAGAATTTCCGTAAGTTTTTTTTTCGTAAAATCTCGATCGAGAAAGACCTTGCCAGGCAAAACGCCCCTGATATCACTTTCATCTTCTTCCTTTATGATAGCATCCAATTCCTCCGGGACCGAAGTAAGGGCGGGAAAACCTCCCACGGCCTCGCTCGCTCCCAATCCTGCCACACGCGGTTGTTGCCGTTCTTCTTTCCGGGGCATCTTTCTGGCAGCCATATTATAGAGAACAAGATTGTATTTCTCCGTCAAGTATTGATTTCCGTCGAACAGGGCTGCCAAAGGGATGTAGCGTAAAGTTCCGTCAAGAGAGACCATGAGGTTAAGGTTCTTTGCTTTAAGCTGATTGAGATCTTTCTCGACGGGTGAAATTAATAGATCGTAGAGCCTCTTGGCCTGCGGCAAGGGGTTGACTCCTGGTTTTCTCAGCATATCTTTTAACTTGTAGACCTCCTCGTTCAGTTCCGCTTCGGGAATCGGCACACCCCGGGCAAACAGTAACTCGGGCGTAACAACGAGAATGCTAACACCGTCCTCCAATACAAGATAGATCAGAATGACAGTGGTAGGCTCGTACTCACTCAGCTCGTCACGGATCGATGTTAAGAAGTCAAGATCGGGGTGCCTTTTCTCCTCGCTTCTGGCTTCGAATTCCTTTTCGATTTTCACGAGAAAGGATGCAAAAGCCGCCTGAATCTCATCCACTCGGTCGTACAAGAGGTCTTTTCTTTCCTTTTCCCCCTCGGAAAGTTGGTCCGGGCGCTTTTCGGATCTAAGCCATTGAAAATCATAAGCTATCTTCCCCATCTCGCCCTCAAACGCAGAGAGTTCATTCAGCCAGGCAGACTCTGATGTCGTCCTCGCAACTTGGCCGACCGTATTATCATCCGCTCCGCGGGTATCGAGGTAATGTAGGTATTCCTCTTCCTTGAGAAGGAAAATGACCTGCTGCGCTTCGGGCAGGCGCCCCTGTCGAATCAGGAGGTCCGCCACATGTTTGTAAACCTGCGACTTGTCGTCGAGATAGGATCGGCGCAGCGATTCATCAAGCGATGCCATCCGATCGCGGGTTGCCTGGATCGAACGCAGCGCCTGTTTGCCGAAAAGGATCGCAAGGTCTATTCTGGAAAGGGATTCGTATACGTAGCTCAACCCGTCGAAGGCCCGCCAGATCAGTTCCGGTTGCCCCGCGAGACTGTTGAAGGAAATCGCCTTAAGGTAGTAGGATTTCGCCTTCAAATACCGGCCCCGCTGACGATAGAGCAGGGCCAGGTTCTGGAGGGATGCGCTCTGTCCCGGCAGATCTTCTATGTCCGCTTTGATTTCCAGTGATTGGGTCAGATATTTTTCAGCCAGTTCGAGTTTTCCCAAAACCCAATACGTTTCGCCGATATTGTTGAAGGCGCGTGCCTCGCCGGCGGCGTCGGACAATTCCTGTTTGATCTTCAGGGAACGACGGTAATGCCGAAGGGCCTTCCGGGGCTTTTGCATTTTCCGGTAAAGCGTGCCGATATTGTTTAGATTGTTGGCCCTCCGCTGCTGATCCCCGATATCCTCGGCAATGTGCAGGGCCGCCCGGCAGTTTTCAAGCGCCCGTTCGAGCTGGTTTAATTTGGTGTATGTGATGCAGATATTTCCGAGGACTTTTCCCTCTCCCGCCCGATCCCCGATTTTTCTCCTGAGAAAGAGAGATGCCTGGTGTCTTTCCAGTGCCTGCGCATAATCTGCCTTGGCATCGAACAGAAGTCCGAGGTTGTTCAGGCTGCGGGCTTCGCACATCTCGCAGCCACTGCCGCGTGCCAGCGCAATGGCCTTCCGGTAATACGGAAGGGCCTCGTCGAGCCGGCCCTGGTCCTGCAAAAGAGCGGCGATATTTCTCAGGCTTTCGGCTTCCAGTCGGGGGTTTTGCAGGCGGCGTGCAATAGCCAGGGCTTGATCGAACAACGGTCTGGCGGATTCATACAGAGCCTTCCTCCGGTATGTCATGCCTTTTTGCATCAGGGCCATGGAGATAAGCGCCGGGTCGCCTTCGTCTCCGAGGATTCCAAGCGCAGCTTCCGCCCTGCTCAGGGCCGTGTCATATTCCCCCATTCCCTCGCTTGCTTGGGAAAGGCGCACCAGAAAACGGACCTCGTCGACTTCGCGTCCGGCTCTCCGCGCTATCTGGAGGCCTCTTTTCCATTCCTCCTCCGCCTGCGAAAAGCTTCCTTTGCGGTAGGCTGCCATGCCGAAACGACCGTGTGCTTCGATGGCCTCATCCGTGGAAACCGATGCGGGCATCCGCAAGCACCCGAACAGAAGAAGCAGGCCAATAGGGATTACCCATGCGCTCCCCCCGTACCAGGCTTTATGCAGACCAAAGACCGGTATCATCATCGTTACCAAACCTTCCGACGCTCAACGTCATCTTATATCAATATATGGGCGGCTGAAGCGTAAGATCCACGACAGTACCTTTTTTCACTCTCCTTCCAGCCGCAGGACTTTGCTTTACAACCCAGTACTCACCTGTGGCGTTTCTCGGACTGTAACGCAGACCGAGCCCAAGTCTTCCCAGAATGGTTCTGCATTCCGCCAGACTTTTAGGGGATGGATTTTGTAGATCGGGAACCGTGACCCATTGGATGAGCTGCGTCGGAACAGTCATCACTTCAGGAAGTTTAATAATCCCTCTAACAGGGACGTCAACCGTCACTTCCACCTTCGAATTTGGAACAACCCTACTGCCCGGGTTCGGCTTTTGACTTATTACCCGGCTTTCCGTTTTCGCATTCGAAGGGTTCACATCGATTCTCAACCCAAGCCTTTTCAGCCTTCTTTCCGCCTCCCCCAACGTTCTTTTTCGTAGATCCGGAACCCTTACCTCCTTTGTTCGCGGATCCGCCCTGACATACACCCGGACCTCATCCCCTTTATTCACCTTTCTGCCGGGAGACGGTGATTGTCGATACACCCGGTCCCGTCCGGCGGCGTTTTCCGGATTGGCATCCATTCTCAAACCCAAAGAACTCAGATTCTTTTCCGCCTCCATTATAGTCATTTTTATAAGGTCAGGAACGTAAACAGGCAAGGCATCAGCCTGGACGTTGACGGTAACCCTGTCGTTTTGCATAGCCCAAGCGCCGGGTTGGGGGGACTGACTGTAGACCACAAGTTCTTGTCTTCTGCTTCTGGCCGACAAAATCCGTCTATCGGCATTGGGCGCATCGATCTGCAAGCTCAGCCGATTCAATGTATCTTTAGCCTCCATCAACGGCATGTTTCGCAGGTCCGGGACCTGAATCATCTGCCCCCTGAGGCGCCGGAAATTATCTCTCCAGCCTGTTATTCTGCCGATTTCCCCTTTGACATTTTCAGGGGGACTGATTTGGCCATCCGACACGGTCACCTGATGGTAGCTCGGCACCTCCTGGAAATATGACGGATCGAATTGAAGCCAAACTTTGATCGGACCCTGGATGGCTGTGAAAACAATCTCGTTTTCAGACACGATTTGAACATGGTAGGATTCCGTCCCCTGCATGGTCTCCATGGCGCTCTGGTAGGCGGTCACGAAATGGCCGCACTTGCGAACGATTCCGTAGATCCTGCCACGCAGAAGGTTGCGGGTTTCAATCCTGCAGGCTTGACTCCAGACCCGAGAAAACTCGATCACCGCCCAACTCGCATCGCCGGTGGCAACATGGTCGCCGTTATTGATGTCGACGTCCCTGTTGACAGGAACGTCATTGAGAAACACTTCGTCTCCGGCGATTTTCAACCGGCCTATTCTCCCGCGCTCCTGGGGAAGGAAAAAACGAGGATCGGTATTCTGATCCATTTCGACAACCCCTGAAGGGCCCAGGTTCTCCTGAAAGCCGGCAACCTGCTGACTGACAGAAGGGCAACCACTCAGAGAAGAAATGATTAGCAATTTGATAATCAAAAAGATTCTCAGTGAATTGAAACGCGTGAGCTTCATGGCTCCCTCCTTTCTTGCCTCTTAACCCCGAACCCGCCCGAGAGGGTTTAAATCGGGGGCGGCATTCAAAGGCATCCGCAGCCTTTCTCCAGCCCGAGTGCAACTACCACATTGTGTGGATTCCAAAGTGTCGTAAAAAGAAGATAAGATATATGGTGAACTCAGAAAACACCTTGGAGAATTGTTCCACGAGTTGGCCCGACAGAAAGGCAGCAAAATTTTAGAAGGCCATCTTATGCCAGGCCATGTACACATTTTGTTGTCCGTTCCCCCAAAATATTCGTTGGCGCAAGTTGTGGGGTTCTTAAAAGGAAAAAGCGCCATCCAGATAGCAAGGAATTTCGGGGGACGAAAAAGAAACTTTTCGGGCCAGAACTTTTGGGTCAGAAACTATTTCGTGTCCATGGTCGGTAAGGATGAGAGAACTGTCCGTGAATACATCAAAAAGCAGGAAAGGGAAGATCGCAGGATCGATCAGCTCAATCTTTTTGATGACGAATAGCAGACGCCGCCTTCAGGTGGCCCTTGTTACAACCGCTTTGAGCGGTCCACACATTACAAGCCTCCGGCTTTGCCGGAGGTACCTGACTTCGTAAAGTTACCCGGCCCCGATCTGCTGGGCGGATCGTTGCCCGCTGCCTCGTGCGTGTGACTCCAATGTCATTGAGCTGATAGGGTCAGCCACTGTCCCCACACCGGCAAAAACACCAGCTTCAACCCTACATTCAGTTAACGGATTCCATTCGGTTCACTTTCTGCCAAGGTTATCAAAAGATACAGTCAAAAGCAAGAGGCCTGTAAACTTACAAAGCCCTGCCAGCCCTGCCGCTATAATGTCACTTCAAAAACGAATAGAAACTATAAAATGAATTTATCTCTATTATTCAACCTTTATGCCAAACCAGATCGACTATTGCTAAAGCTTTGAATCAATAAGCTTTATAAGGGCATATCGAATAGAACGAGCAGAAGGGAATGCCTCGGAGACCGCGCCAAAAGTTGCGCAAACACCTTGGCTTTCAATTGTAATTCTATGGAATGATAAAAAGAAGTGATTCTGCGCCAGAAGTGGCGTCTCGCGCCAGAAATGGTGCGAGACGCTTACAACCCCAGCTTTTTAACCTTCCGCTGAAACGTCCGCAGGGGGATGTCCAGGGTTTCCGCGGCCATTTTGGTGTTGCCGCCTTGGCGTTTGAGGGTTTCTGCGATGACTTGCTTTTCAAACGAGGAGCGGGACCGGCTCGGGGGCGTCGCAAGGCCCGGAGGTCGCCGTCGATCAGAGGGTCCGGATCGCAGCCGAACATGCGAACGACCGACACATTGGCGTCCAGGATCCGGCCCTGAACATGGAGGACGACGCCTTCCCAGGTGGCGCCGGCCAGCCGTTGAAACCGGTCCTTCTCGATTTGCAGATTCCGCTGAAGCTGCCGGATGATTATATGGATGCGGACCCGGGCCAGAACCTCCTCGTGTTGCACCAGCTTGGTGAAATCGACGCCGCAGGGCCCGGTCCCCGTCCGGGGCGATGCGGGTTTCATAGCCCGCTTCGTGGAGAAAGCGCATCAAGGCGTGGGCGCTGTCGGCGTCGTCGCCCACGACCAGGATCCGAAGATTGCCATCGCGGCGTCTTTTCGGGGGTTAAGGCGCGTCATGGGTCGTCTCGTCCTTTTCACGAGGGGTTTTCAGCCAGGTTGCAATCCATTTTTCGATATCTTCAGGCGAAGTGCTCTGGCCATGGTCCTCATCCACCGGATAAAGGGGTCCAGGTGGGGCGCTTCGGCCTACGAGAAGGCGTTTAAAGGCGACGGGCGCGCACCCCCCGTCCGGCGAAAACCGGAAAAGCAGCGCCGGCGAAGAACATGCATAGCGTGGCGCAACCGGCTGTCAATGCTATGATGTTGGCAAACACGAGCGCCAGATTTTCCAGGTCGAAAGATCGTCAGACGCATTAAATGGCGTCTTATCTCTCTGATGATATCATCATTCCATGTTCATGCCAAATAGAAGCAACACGTTTGTCATTTTGCAAAATCGGCCCTATCATCAACGAGGTGCGATCGGGGCCTTTTCCCCCCTCACGTAACGAAAGATATCGACGATATCGATGGCAAAGGCGATGATGTCGACGATGAGGACCGTCAGAATCCACATGCCGAAAAACCCCTCGGGAGAGGTTACGGCATAACGGTAAGTCAGCCAGGGCAACAAAGCGATCCAGAGAAAATGACAGGTTCCCAGTAGACGGACCCATCCAAGGCGCCGATGAAGCAACGCCATGATCACGCCGGCAACGACGTATGCGCCGATGACGGCCCAGGCTTCGATCCGGGGCAGAAAAAAATCGGTGCGATGAAGTTGACGATGATCAATATCCCGAAGCAGACCCGCCATCCCATTTCAAACTGGCGGGCATCGCTGATCAGACTGTCTCTCTGCATATTGCCTTCCTTTCATATTGACTCCGGCGTGGACTCGCTGTCGGAAATAAAGGAAAGGATCGGCCGGATCATCAACGGGCGCCGGCCCATGAAGGGGTCCTGGAGGATCTGGGGAGGGAATCCGCATAACGGCGCCTTCCAGCGCCATTGCCAAACGCCTGCTTCGGCAGGCGCTGGTCTTTGCACTGCTGTTGATCATCGGATTTGCCTTTTTCGTCGGCTTTTTCACCTACAGCCGTGAGATGGAGGAATGACGCTGAAACGGGGATGAAAACGGGAGGGGGAAGGCAACGGGTGCGGAGCCTCCGGAGTGATCCGTTTTCCGGAGGCCCCGCCTGGTGGAAAAAACTGAACGGCCCCGAATCTCTTCAAGGCCGGTGGAGACGATGCTGCGCCGCCTACCGCTGGGCCGAACGCGGGGCCTTGCCCGCCAGGGGATTATACAGCTTCATGATGGCGAACTTCATCACGTCGAGGGTCTTGGTATCGGCGATGATGTCGCACAGTTGATCCGCCGCCGGCGGGGGCAGCTCACAGGCGTTGTCCTCGTTGAAGGTCATTTCCGGAAAGCCCTTGGCCAGCTTCTTCTTCTCCTTGGCGGTCATGGGCACCTGAACCGCTTTTTTGCCATCCACGGTCACGATGTCGTCCGCCAGTCCGGCGCCTTCGATCTTCTTGAGTTTGTCATCATCGAGAAACAGATTGATAACGTAGTCGGCCATGTTACGCTCCTTTCAATTTGAGATAAAACAAAACAACCTGCTGAAAAGCCAACATATCAGATGGTCTTTTAAGCGAGACGGCATGGCCCTGTCAAGCGTCAAAGTCAAAGGACAACAAATTTTTGCTTTCCGTCGCCCTCGATAAACCGCCTCGAAACCGCGCGGTCACAACGGCTGCCGAAGCATTGCTCCTCTCGCACCCTCTCCCGACAATAACCGACATTCATCAACAAAGTTCCTTAAAAAAAATGATGTGAAAAAGGGTCGAACGCCGATCCGGTTCAGCCGGTCATCTGACGGCCAGCGCCTGGATCACGTAGACAACCTCGGCGAGCCCGATTTGTCCATTGCCATCGACGTCGGCGTGAATGCTGGCCCCGGTCGGACTGCTGCCTACCGCGACCAACAGACCCAGAATCACATCATCCAATCCGAGTTGACCGTCGCCGTTGACATCGCCCATCACAATGTCTGGATGGTTTTCCGTGTCAAAGGGATCGGTATTCGCCTTATATTCCATGATGTTGGTGAATCCGTCCTTATCCGGATCGGCCTCGGCGTCATTGAGGACGGGGTTCGTGCCCATTTTGACTTCCCACCCATCGAGCAAACCGTCTCCGTCGGTGTCTTCCCTCAGCGGATTGGCGCCGTTTCTGTATTCGCCCAGATTGTTCAAATCGTCCCCGTCGGGCCAATCGTCCGTGGCCAGTTGGTCCAGGTTGCCGAAATAAGCGATCTCCCAGATATCGCCGAGTTTGTCGCCGTCTGTATCCGCATGGTAGGTAATCGCATCGTAAAAGGCCAGGGACACATTGTCAAACGCATCTGAAAACTGAACATAGACAAAATTGGCGCCGGGGTATCCGCCGATTTTCCAGTCCTTCCGCTGTTTCGCAAAAGGTTCCCATGTGCTGCCCTTGAAATCAGAACGATTGGAAAACCGCATCCGGACCGTATCCCCGGAGGCGTCGAGTTCCAGATCCACCAGCAGGTCTGCCGTATGGGATGGGCCGGCGATCTGAATGCCGCCGACAGGGGCCAGATTATCCTCCTTCGGGATTCCCATGACAGGTTTGGACAGGCGGGACATGATGCCCTCGGCGGTTTTGGCGGCCACCTTGTAATAATAGGTTTGGTTGTTGATCAGCCCCTCGTCCGGATACGGCCGCTTTTCGGCCGGCCAGTCGGATTCGATCAGGGTGAAGGGACCGCTTGAAGCGGTAGAACGATAGATGTCGATAGTGTCGTAATTGCTTCCGCGGGACCAATAGAGGAGATTGGCCCTTGGCGGCGGGGCCTGGTAGTCCGGGTCGACCGCGTCCGTGGGCTGTTGGTTGGTCATGAGGGCCGGCGGCGGGCCGATGCGGTCGTCGCTGAAATCCGCGACATCCATCCCATACTTATATTCCGAACCATCCAGGGTGCCGCCGTTGTCGGTGTCGGCATTGCCGGGATGGCCGCCGGTTTTGAATTCGTCGATGTTTTTCAGGAAATCGTTGTCCCGGTCGCCCTCGGCGTCGTTCTCGGAACTTTGCAGGCCATACCGCCTTTCCCATTCGTCGGGCATGCCGTCCTTGTCGCGATCGTAGTCGCCCGTGATCACAAAAACGCCGTTGTCCTCGATGCGGAAGTCATATTTTCCGTCATTGCCTTCGGCGACGACTCGGACGCGGTAGGAACCATATTCCGGGGTCCGTCGAAAATCGCGGGAAAAAATCATATCGCCCGACGCCCAGTCGCCGTGGTCGCCGGTGTCGAAGAGCTGCATTTTCTTGACGCCGCCGTCCGGCGAAAATATGGTCGCCCAGACCACGGCGTCCGCAACCGGGCCGCCCTTCTTGATAAGCGAAAAGAGGATCTTTTGCACCGACCCGATTTTGTCGCTCCCATCGGGTTGAGTGAAAAAGAGCTTGCTTTTGATGCTGCCCCGCCCGGACAGGATCGCCAGATAGGGCGTCGACGAGGTCGCGCCGACCTCCAACCGCCATTCGCCCGGCGCCGCG
>JAABTD010000411.1 GCA_011390065.1 Desulfobacteraceae bacterium | reverse complement strand
GCGTCTTCGATGGCCTGACGGACCCGATCCCGGACGGCGCTGAAGGGCGTGCCCGGAAAATAGGACAGCCGGCAGTGGAAGGCGGCCGAAGCCGGGACGGTGGAGGGCCATTCGCCGCCTTCGAAAATCCCGATGTTGAGGTTGAGGGGATGGGCATGGTCCCGGTAGGCCGGGGGGCGCTCTTCGGCGTTCATGTCGGCTTCCAGTTTTCGGAGGGCCTGGATGAGGGGGACGCATTTTTCAATGGCATTGGCCCCGGTGGACGCCGACAGGACGTGGCCTGAGGTCCCGGTCACGGCGACTTTGAACCAGAGCACGCCCACTTGGTGGGTATAAATCGTGGGACCGAAGGGTTCGGGGATAAGCACGGCATCCGCGTCGTACCCGGCGGCAACGCACGCCAGTGCCCCGTTGCCGGTGCATTCCTCCTCGATGACGCCCTCGATGGTCACCGGCGCGTTGAGTCCGAATTCGGCCTTTTCCACCGCGTGGAGGGCGTAGGTCATGGCGGCCACGCCCGATTTCATGTCCCCGGCGCCCCGTCCGTGGAGCCAGCCGTCTTTGGAAAAGGGGGTGTAGGGATCAAAGGACCAGAAGGCGAGGGGTTTGGGGCTCACCACATCCAGATGGCCGTTGAAGAGGGCGGACCGGCCGCCCTGCCCCGCCGCCGGCTTCACGGCCACCACGTTCTCCTTGTCCGCATAGGGCCAGGGGACCGGGGCGAACCCCGGATGGCCCCAGAGGGTTTTGGCGTCCATGGAAACCCGGACCGGTTCCAGGCCAAGCCGGGACAGTTCCGTCTCCATGACCTCCACCGCTCCGGCCTCGTTTCCCAGGGTGCTGGGTTCGCTCACCAGCCGGACGGTGAAATCGATGATGTCGTCGGCGATGCGATCCACCGTATCGATGATTTTTTGTTGTCTGACATCCATGAGATCGGCTCCTGTTGTGCGTTTGGGGCCTTAAAAGGTCGGAATAGCGGCAGCGCCGCCTCCGGGCAGCATCAGTTCCGCCCCGGTCAGGTTCCTGACCGTTTCCAGGTCGGTTTCCGCGGCGATCTCTCTGAGGGACAGTCCCGCGTCGGTCACGTCGATGACCGCCAGTTCGGTGATAATGGTATCCACGCAACCGCCGGCCGTCAGCGGCAGGGTGCAGGACTGGATGATTTTTGGTGCGCCCTTTTTGGTGGCGTGGGTGGTGGTGATGATCAGCCGGCGGGCTTTCTGGGCCAGTTCCATGCCGCCGCCGATGCCGGGGGCGAACTTGCCGGGGATGATCCAGTTGGCCAGATCGCCGTTTTCCGCCACCTCCAGGGCGCCCAGAAAGGCGATGTCCAGCCGTCCCCCCCGGACCAGCGCGAAGGAGAGGGCGCTGTCGAAAAACGAGGCCCCGGGCAGGGTCGTCACGTAGCTGCCGCCCGCGTCGATGAGATTGCGGTCTTCCTTCCCCCGCTCGGACCGCAGCCCCATGCCCAGAATGCCGTTCTCCGAATGGATCATCACCGGGAAATCGGGCGGCAGGTAATGGGGGACGAAGGTGGGAAGGCCGATGCCCAGGTTGATGATCTGACCCGGAGAGACCTCCCTGGCCGCGCGTCTGGCGATTTTTTCTTTATGCGACATGGTGTTGAAGTATCCCGTATTCGGCGGTGAGGTCCCGGATGGGAACGATGCAGTCCACAAAGGCCGCCGGCGTGTGGATGGCGTCCGGATCGAGGTCGCCGGCATCGACGATCCGCTCGGTTTCGGCGATGACGCAGTTCGCGGCCGTGGCCATGAGCGGGTTGAAGTTGCGCCCGCTCTTGGTGTAGGCGAGATTTCCGACCCGGTCGGCGACGGCGGCGTGGATCAGGGCGACATCCGCCTGGATGGCCGGTTCGAAGATGGCCGCTTTGCCGTCCACGGTCACCATCTGTTTATTCTCCCGCAGGATGGTGTCGATGCCGATGTCGGTGACGAACCCCAGCAGCCCGGCTCCGCCGGCCCGGATTTTTTCGGCCAGAATTCCCTGGGGATAGAACTCGACCTCGATTTTGCCGCTGTTCATCATGCCGATGACGGTGCCGTTGAGTCCCAGGTGAGAGGTGATGAGCTTCTTGACCTTGCCGGCTTCGATGAGCTTGGAGACGCCCATGTGATCCTCGTTGGCCTCGTTTTTGATGAGGGTCAGCCCGGAGACCCCGGCGTTCAGGAGGGCGTCGATGAGAATAAACGGGGTTCCCGGCACGCCGAACCCGCCCACCATGACAGTGGCCCCGTCCTTTATGTGGGCGATGGCCGTTTCCAGGCTCGTGGTTTTGTCGATGGTCTGTCCACTCAAATTGGGCTCCTTCCGGTTGCCTGAAGAGGGCTTCTCGCCGATCACGTCAAAAAAACGTCGAATTCTTAGCCTTTCTTAACGAATTTGAGCGGGGAGTTCAAGGGGTTTCCCCTGAGATCACCACACCCGCGATCCGCCTTTGATCACGCCGGCGCATGGGTTGAAGCCGAATCGGTAGGCCAGTTCAGCCGGTTCGGGCACGTCCCAGAGGACGAAGTCCGCGATTTTACCCGCTTCAAGCGTACCCAGTCGATCTGAAAGCCCCAGTGCCCGGGCCGCATTCCGCGTGACGCCCGCCAGGGCCTCCTCCGGAGTTAAAGAGAAAAAGACGCAGGCCATGTTGACCATGAGCAGCAGGGAGCCGGCCGGCGACGACCCAGGATTCATGTCCGTGGAGACGGCCATGGGCACGCCGTGCTTTCGCAGCAGATCCACCGGCGGTTTTTGGTCGTCCTTTAGAAAATAGAA
>JAABTD010000205.1 GCA_011390065.1 Desulfobacteraceae bacterium | reverse complement strand
ATGCGAAACGCCCGAATCGTTGCCGATGAAACCACCCGCTTCCCTCAGCCAGTCCGCCAGCCCGGTCAATTCCGGGAACGTCCGGACAGGGAAGCCCTCCTTTGCAACAACATCGGCCAGTTTCTCCTCTGCCGGACCGACGAGGAATTCAGCCGATCGGCCCGCGCCCGCCAGATGCTTTGCCGCTTCCAGGAAATGGCGCAAGGGCCAGTTCTTCATGGGGCTGCCCGATCCGGGATGGAGGATCACCCGGTCGCCGTCAACGGTTTCAGGGCGACCCGCCGCAAAAAACGGCGGAACCGACGGTGCGTCGTCGGGCAACAGGCCGGCGATTCTCACCTGATCCATCAGCCAGGGCGCTACATGGACCGGGGCCTCCGGCGCCGGCCGCGGCGGAACCCGGTGAACGTTCTCCGGCCCGATGGCCCGAATGGCCTTTTCCAGCGCTTCTGAAAAGGAAAACAGGAGGACGGCGTCATAGGCGCGCACCTGCCGGGCGATCCCTTCGGACGGCTGTCCATAGAGGCTGGAAAACGCCGCCGATTCGGTGGTAAAGTCTTTGTCCACTGCGCCCAGATGGCGGGCCAGCCTCCCCACCTCTCCCCTGCAGATCAGATGGATGCGACTGAAAACCATTCGCAGCGACATCAGCGTCGGAAAGGTCAGGACGATGTCGCCAAGGGCGCCCTGATGCACCGCCAGCAGGCTTCGGCCCTGATCATGGTGCATCGGTTCATGAGGCATCAGTGGATGGCCGCGTATTTCGGTCCCACGATGAGCAGGTTGTTGGGCATGATGCTCTGGATCTTCTCCATCTTGCTGCCGAAGAGCACGTCCCGGATGACCCCGTGGCCGAAGGCGCCCAGGATCACCAGGGCGTCGTGAGCCACTTCGTAGAGATTGACCCCGAAGTCGCTGGTCTCAAAGAACCGCCATTCGGCCGTCTCGTTTGCCACCGCGTCTTCCAGGCCGTTGTCGGCGATCACTTTCTGATAGTCCGCCTTGCTGTAATTTTCCATCTGGGTGTACATCCGAAGCGGCATGCCGGTGATCCGGGACAGCCGGAGCCCCAGCTTGAGCGACTTGACGGCATTGGCGGACCCGCCGAAAAAAACAGCGATGGATTGCCACGGCTTGAACGCCGCACTGGTGATCAGCACCGGGAACTGGGCCGACTGGACGATCCGCCGCACCCGGGGACCGATATACCCCAGGCCCATTTTGGAGGACAGATCGCTGATGGACCGGGGGCAGCACATGAAATCGAAATGGGTGGGGATGTCCGGCAGGGTGGAGGCGGTAAAATGCTTGGGCGCCAGGAATCCGTATCTCGTCTTCCCCGCTTCGGCCAGGGCCGCGGCATGATCCCGGGCGGTCTCCGGCGCGGTGAGATACGAAGCGTCCAGATCGATCTGGACCACGTCGTTTTCAAAATACATGAGGAACTTGGTGTATTCCGGGATATAGATCTCCAGTTCGGCGCCCATGGTTTTGCAGAAATAAACGGACTGGAGAAGGGTCTCCCTTCCCAGGGGCGTATTGCGAAAAATGTGAAAGAGTTTCGGTTCCATAATGGCTCCTTTATCCACTATCCACTATCCACTACCCACTACCCACTACCCACTAATAACAGTCTGAACCCGAAGTTCCTTGCGGTACTGATCCAGGAGGGTGGCCTTTGAAATCATGCCCAGAAACCGACGATCGGCCACCACCGGCATGCTGAACAATCGCTTGGCGTCCATGCGCTGGAGGACCTCCAGCAGGTCTTCATTGGGGTGAATCACGTCGGGACGGGGGTCCATGATCTGTTCCAGGATCACCGCGTCGTACATGACGGGATCGAAAAGATAGGGCCGGATGTCGTGCAGCTGAATCATGCCCACGAACTCCCCGGCGTCTTCCGCTTCCACGGGAAAATGGTTCCGATGGGACCGCTTGATGACCTCGATGAAATCCCGCAGGCTCATGTTGGGGGAAACCGTAATGCAGTCGGTTTCCAGCAGTTCCATGACGCTCAGGTCCGACAGAACCCGGGCGTCGGTGCCGGGCCGCAACAAGTGCCCCCGGTCCATGAGATCTTTCAGGTAGAAGGACGCCGGTTCAACATAATGACACAGGGTGGTGGAAATGGCCGACACCAGAATCAGCGGAAGGATCACGCCGTAGCCGCCGGTGATCTCGACGATGAGGAAAATGCCCGTCAGGGGCGCCTGAAGGATGCCGCTCACCAGACCGGCCATGCCCAGCAGGGCGAAGCACCCTTCCGGGACCCAGTCGACCGATGGCATGAGCAGCGCGATGAACCGGTGGTAGGCCAGCCCGGCCAGAGACCCCACCACCAGGCATGGGGCGAAAATGCCGCCCGAGCCGCCCCATCCCAGGGTTAAAGAGGTCGCCAGCACCTTGGCAAGGACCGCCGCCGCCGCGATGACCACGCCCCCTTCAAAGGTGTTGGTAATCATTTCACGGATGGAATGGTAGCCTTCCCCCATCACCACCGGCAACGCGAAGCCGATGAGGCCCACGGCGCAGCCGCCGATCATGGCCCTGACCCAGGGAGCGGCCGGGACCCGGGCGGATACATGGTGCATGGACCGGAGTGCCCGGGTCAGGAGCACCGAGGCCGCCGCCGTCACCACCGCCAGACCGACGCAGGCGGCGATATCCGCCAGATCGATGTGAAATCCCGGATGGGAAAAGGCGATCTGATTGCCCTGAAGGAAGCGGCTCACTTCGGTGCCGGCCACCGATGCAATGGCGATGGGCACGATGTTGCGGGCCGTCCACTCCCCGAGGACCACCTCCATGGTGAAGACCATTCCGGCGATGGGCGCGTTGAAAATGGAAGAGATGGCCCCGGCCGCCCCGCATCCCACGATGGTCACCCGCTGGCGGTCGTTCAGCGAGAAAAACCTGGCGATGTTGGATCCGATGGCCGATCCGCTCATGACCACCGGCGCTTCCGGGCCGGCCGATCCGCCGGAGCCGATGGTCAGACAGGCGGAAACCAGCCGGGACCACGCTGAACGGAACCGCAGCAGGCCCCCGTAGCGCGATACGCTGTAGATCACCTCGGGAACGCCGTGACCCGCGCCTTCTTTGACGACTTTGTCCAGAAACAGGGACGACAGCGCCGCGCCGGCGCCGGGCAGGATAAAAGCCCACCAGTAGTGTCGATAATGGTGGAGCCACTCGAACATGGCCTCCAGGGACCGGTTCAACGCCAGGGCCGCCAACCCCGAGCAGACGCCGACGATCAGCCCGATCACCATGAGCAGGGGGCGGTCGTCGATGCGGAACACCGCCCACCGGCTCGGTTTCCGCCACATGTTGGACAACTTCATGCGGATGCGTTACCGGGAATCGGCGGATTCGAGGCGCGTTTCGAATCCGCTCACCTTTTCCAGCAGGCTCGGCAAGTCGGGGCCGGTTTTGAGGAAATCAATAAACGCCGCATCCCGGAGGCAGTAAGAGAGTCGCGACAGCAGATGAAGGTGTTGTTTCACCGTCGGGCTCAGCAGAATGAACATCACGAACACCGGTCGATCGTCCACCGCCTTGAAATCGACGGGCTTTTTCAGAAAGCAGGTGGCGATGACCGGGGATTCCGGACATCCGGCCAGGGGTTGCCGGGGATGGGGAATGGCCACGCCTTTTCCAACCCCGGTGGAGGCCAGGGTTTCCCGTTCCAGGAGTTTCTCGCAGAGGGTCCTGCGCCGGGCCTCGGGCAGAAAGGTCATGCGGTCAACGGCTTGAGCCAGCGCATCGGTCGCCGTCTCGGCTTCGCAGCCGTAAAAGACGCCGCCGGCCGCCATGGCCGCCGCAAGGGTCTCGGGCGCCGCGTCGACGCCCTGATCGACCGCCGGGGCTTCAGGTGGAGAAAACCGCAGCCTGTGGGACTGGGCCCATCGATCCATCGCGGTTTGATCGAAGCGGCAGATCTCACCGTCCCGTCGAATGGGAATCCGTCCCTGGCGAATCCATCTTTGCACGGTGCTGCTGGAGACATCGAGGCTGCGGGCGACGACATCGAGTTCGAGTTTCATCATGGTCCATCTCACATTGCCTGATCGATTTAAAATGTCTAAATATAATGCCGGGAGGGACGCAAGGCAAGGGAAAACATGGCGATCAATTCTGCAAGATGGCCAAAATAAAGGTTTTTAAGCGCCTGTCCGCGCCGTCGGGTTACCAGAATTGGTGGAAATGGTGAACCGGCCCGTGCCCTTTCCCCAGTCGGTAGGCGGCGCCGGCCCGGATGGCCTCGGCGATGTAGCGCTTTGCGTTTCGAACAGCGGTTTCCGCGTCCTGACCCCTGGCCAGTCCGGCGGCGATGGCCGAAGAGAGGGTGCAGCCGGTCCCGTGGGTGTTGGGGGTGTCGATGCGCTCTCCGGGCAAACGAAGATGGCGGCCGGACCCCGCGTCATAAAGCAGATCGGCGGCATCCCCTTCGGCCAGATGCCCGCCTTTGATGAGGATGTGACGGCCGCCGATCTTCGCCAGATCCCCGGCGGCGGTTTCCATCTCTTCCCGGGTGCGGATCTCCCGGTTCAGCAGCACCGACGCTTCGGGCAGATTGGGGGTGACGACTTCGGCCAGGGGCATCAGCCGGTCCCGGATGGCGGCCACGGCGTCGTCCTGCAAAAGCCGGTCGCCGCTCTGGGCCACCATCACCGGATCGAGCACGATCCGCCGGACGTCGTACCGCTCCAGCCGTTCCGCCACCGTTTCGATCAGTTCCGGGGAAAAAAGCATACCGATTTTGACGGCGTCGGCCCCCATGTCGGTGAAGATAGCGTCCATTTGCTGGCCCGCGAACAGGGGAGGAACCGGATGGATGCCCGTCACCCCCAGGGTGTTCTGGGCCGTCAGGGCGGTGATCACGGTCATGCCGTAACATCCCAGGGCCGAAAACGTCTTGAGGTCCGCCTGGATGCCGGCGCCGCCCCCGCTGTCGGAACCGGCGATGGTCAATACGGTGTGGTAGGATGGGGTCATATGGGGTTTCCTTCAGGGTCAGGTCAGGGGGAAATGATTCCAGCCGCTCCGGTGAAGATTGGCGGGTGATCCGTCGCGGATCAGGATCGGTTTTCCCGTGGCGGTGATTTCGCCGATGTCGCAGAGGGGGCGGCCGAAGCGCGCGGAAAAATCCTCTATGATCGTTGGCGCCCGGTCGGGGGCCAGGGTGCACAAAAGGACATAATCTTCTCCGCCGGCCAGAGCCCAATCGACGGGATCGAAGCCGAAGCGGCGGCAGAAGAGCCGGAGGTCGGGGGATACCGGCAATTTTTCCGCTTCGATCCGCCCGCCGACCTCGCTTTGCTCCAGGATGTGCATCAGGTCGCTGCTCAGCCCGTCGCTCACATCGATCAGGGCGTGGACCCCTTCTGCGTCCGCCAGAAATAGTCCTTCATGGATGGCCGGTTCCGGTCTGAGATGGGCCGATAGAAGGCCCTTGAATTCGTCGGTCTCCACCGGCAGCTCCTTCAGGAGCAGGTGGAGGCCTGCCCGGCTGTCTCCCAGGTTGCCGGTAACGCAAACCCTGTCCCCGGGCCGGGCGGTGTCCCGGTATCGGATCTGCCAGGGATCGGCCAGCCCGATGACCGCGATGTTGACGATGAGATCGGCCCGGGATCCGGTGGTGTCGCCGCCCAGGAGGTTGACCTTGTACCGGTCGGCAAGGGCTTTCATCCCCTCGTAAAACGCATCCAGGTAATCCAGCGGGCAGTCGTCGGGAATGCCGATGCTGATGAAGGCTTCCCGGGGAACGCCGCCCATGGCGGCGATGTCGCTCAGATTGACCGCCAGGGCCTTGTGGCCCAGGTCCCGGCCCGAAATGTGATGCCGGAGAAAATGGATCCGCTCCACCAGGAGGTCGGTGGTGACGAGACTGACGCGGTCCGGATCACTCTGGAAGACCGCCGCATCGTCTCCGACAGCCTTTAGGACGCCGTCGGGCCGCACCAGGCCGCCCCGGGTCATCCGGCGGATAAATCCGAACTCGCCGATTCGATTCAGTCCCATGATCCCTCTCTTTTCTCTTCCCGGATGCGGCATCCTGCCGCGGCATCCGCCGGTTCCAACCCGTGGAGGGCGTCGAGAAACCGGATGCCGAAGCTGCCCGGCCCGGCGGCGGTTTCACCCGCCGTCTCCCCGGCCAGACCGAAGACGGCAAGGGCCGCGGCCGCGGCCGCAACCGGTTCGTCCGCCACGGCCAGAAAGGCGGCCATGACCGCCGTGGCGGCGCATCCCATTCCCGTAACTTTTGTCATCATCGGATGGCCGTTCAGCACCTGAAACCGGCGGCGTCCGTCGCTGACCCGGTCTTCCGGGCCGGTGACGCACAGGATGGATTTGAGCCGCCGGGCCGCCGCATCCAGCCCCCCGGTCGCTTCGGCCACCGAATGGGCCGCATCCACCCCCCGTATCCCACCGTGCGCGCCCTGCAACATCCGGATCTCCGACGCATTGCCGCGAACCGCCGTCACGCCGCCGGCAGCCATGATCCGGTGGGCCGATGCGGTCCTGAACGCGGTGGCGCCCACCCCCACCGGGTCGAAGACGGCCGGAATCCCCCGCCCGGCGGCCCGTTCTCCGGCCCGAACCATGGCGTCCACAGTGGCCGGGCACGGCGTCCCGATATTGAGGACCAGTCCATCGGCATGATCGACCATTTCCCCGACTTCTTCCATGGCATGGGCCATGACCGGCGACGCCCCCAGGGCCAGCAGCCCGTTGGCCACGAAATTGACCGTCACCCGATTGGTGATGCAGTGGATCAGCGGCCGGTCTTGTCGAATCCGGTTCAGGTTCTCCGCGGCTCGTTCCGCCATGTTCAGCATATCATCCCTGCTTCGATGCCTTTCGGTAAGAGTCTGAGAATCTTTTCAAAAAAAACGGGGCCAGTATAGAAAAATCGGCCCCGTACTTGTCAAGCATAAAAGGTTTTGGAAAAGCGATTATGCGGCCGCCTTCTTCCCCGACATCATTTTCGCCCCCGCCACCAGAATCACCGCGCCGGCCAGCATGCCGCCGCCGATGAGCGGCCGGTAGAAGAGCCAGGCGATGGAGATGGTCGCGAGGGCGAACCCGGCGGCCATGAGAAATGAGACGATGCCGATGCCCGATTCCGCCAGGTTGCCCAGAAAGGGGACCACGTCCAGGGCCACCGACAGGGGTTTCAACATCATGCCGATGCCGATGAACATGGCCATGAAACCGGCTGCGCGGAGAATCCAGGTCATGGTTTTGTTGGATTGTTCCGCCGCCTTGAACATGTCGTCCGCGGTGTATGTTCCGTTTCTCAACTCCTGAATGCGGCCGGTTTTCGTCTGGTAGGGCGCAAACGTGTCGCCCTGCTGCATGGCCATGATGCTGACCCGAGTCGGCCTGACGACGCTGTAGCTCACCTGGAGATCGCCGATCCTGGGGTATTGGGGATCCTGGCCGATATAATACCCGCCCTGATGAATCCGGGTCCGGGTCCGCAGGTCGGCCGGGATCGACGAGGCGATGGTCGTCACCGGCAGGGGTTCGAACCGGCCCACCTGGTTCACCATGCCGGGCGGCAGGCGGAAGGCGCCCACGGTCGCGTTTCGGGCCGTCCAGGTCCCGTCCTCGATGGGCATGGCCGGGGGATTGGCGTGTCCTTCGGGTTTTTTGAAGCTGTCGGAGGAAATGACGCGGTCCGACCAGGATTTTTCATAAGAATAGGTGGTCACCGTTTCCTCGCCGCCGCCCAGCTTTTTTCGCGTTTCACTGGACGTCCGCTCGGTCCACTGGTACATCCGGACATCCCGCTTCATTCTCAGGGCATTGGCCGATACGCCGCCGGCCATGAGATCGCCAGGGGATTTTTCCCCCACGGCGAACCGTTCAATGACCGCCCCGGACCCGGTGGGATAGGGCTCGACAGCGGTTCCGTTCTGTTGTCCGATGAGGGTCACAACAGTGGGGGGGACCACCCGGTAGGAAATCATCACATCCCCGATGGCCGGCGCACCGGGATCGTTGCCGATGTAGAGGCCGCCGTTGTGAATCCGGACCCGGCTGACCATGTTCTGAGGCAGGTCCACGTCCTCCGACGTCAGGCGGAGGGGTTCGAAATGATCCAGTTTGCCGAGGTGTTGTCTCGGGACCTGAAAAACCCCCACCTTGACGTTTTGCGACACCAGTCGTTTGCTGCGAAAGGGCATGGCCCGGGGGTTTTCATGCCCCTGGGGTTGCTGAAACCGATTGGAATCAATGGGCTTGGTCTCCCAGCCCCTGACATAGGCATCGCCTTGTTCAATCCACTGAAACATTGCCACGCGCCGCTCCAGCTTGATGGCGGCGGCCGACACGCCGAAATCCCTGTCGGGGAGCACGCCGCCCGGAGCGGCCATGCCGGCGACATGGATCAGTTTGCCGTTGTTGGCCGGGTCCGCCCGGTCGGATGAAACCGACGCCGCCTGCGCGCTGACCCCGGCGCCGTCGGCAAGGACCTCCTTGGTGTCGGCCAGACCGACGACATGGATCAGATTCCCCTCGTTGGCGGCGTTGACCGTGTCGGCCGGGACCGATACGACGACGCCGGCGCCTTCCTCCAGGGCCTTGTATCGCTTGACGGCCCGTCCCTCGTTCCAGAACAGCAGGGGAAACCCGGCGATGAACAGGATGAGGCCGAAGATCATGCCCTTGACGGCGCCGCCCAGCCGGCCGCCCCAGCCGGTCCGGGTCACCTCGGTATAGGTGTCGGACGCGCCCCCGCCCCCCGCCGCGGCCCAGGCCGGGGCTTCGGGCGGGATGGCCTCCTCCTCGTAGCCGGCCTCCGCCATCTCCTCTTCGACAAACGGCGGCGGTTCGACCGCGGCCTCCTCCATGGATTCCTCTACCGCTTCAGCCGCCATCGGCGACTCTTCGACGATCTCTTCTTCGAAGAAGTCGTCTTCAATCGGTTCAGGCCCTCCTGCCGGCTCTTCGATCGGTTCTTCCGTATAGTCTTTCTCTTCTCCCATGGCGCCCTCTTCTCATTCCGGTTTCAGATGATAGGATCAGAATCCGCCGCCTCCGCCCCGGCGCCCGGAAGATCAGGGGCCGTCGCTCAGGTCGACAACGGTTCTACCCTTCTTTTTACCTGCCAGCATGTCGTCAATGTGGTCGCTCACTTCCGCCAGCGTCACATTCTGGGCCAACCGATCGAGGCCGTCGATCCGCCATTCATTGGCCATTTTCGCCCACAAACGTCGCCGGACATCCATGGGACAGTTCTGGGAATCGATCCCCAGGAGGCTGATCCCGCGGAGAATAAACGGGTAAACGGTCAGCGGCAGATCCGCTGAGGCGACGTTGCCGCAGCAGGTGACGCTGCCATGGAGCTTGGTCGATTTGATGGCCGTGGCCAGCATCTCGCCGCCCACGGTGTCCACCACCCCGGCCCACCGCGCCTTGAGGAGGGGGCGGCCGCTCTCGTCCGTGGCGTCTTCCCGGCTGATCACCGATGCAGCGCCCAGATCCTTTAGAAACGATTCGGCATCGGATTTGCCCGAGACCCCGATCACCTCGTATCCCGCCCGGGCCAGAAAAGAAACCGCCAGACTGCCCACGCCGCCGGTGGCGCCGGTGACCAGGATCTGGCCGCCCTCGGGGGCGATCCCCCGGCTCTCCAGATGAAACACGGACAGGGCCGCCGTAAGACCGGCCGTGCCGTAGGCCATGCTCTGTTCGGCG
>JAABTD010000204.1 GCA_011390065.1 Desulfobacteraceae bacterium | reverse complement strand
AATGTAACGGCATCCATGTCCTTGAGTTCTTCAAATCGTTTGTTTTTTCGTTGGTATGACTCAAATTTGCTCATCAGCGTATTTTTGCCCAACGTAGAGGTTCCCCATACTTTTTATCATCCCGCCAGCAACCCCACCGAAAAATGGCGCAGAATATCGCCCACCGAGAGTCTGCTCTCACCTGAAATCTCTTCACCTGTGAGCACATTCGTCCACATCGCGGGCCGGTCCTCCGGCAGGCGGATGGCGGTGTCGCCCCAGACCGATGGTCCCAACGGCATCTCAGTCTCGCTCACCAGCGCGGTCAGAAACCGAGGGGCGACGACCATACACCATTCCCCGCCCAGGCGGCGGGCAAAGGCGATGATGTGGCGGCTCAGGGAGCCTTCCACGTCCAGGGGGAGGTAATCGCCGTTCTGAAAGAGGGTGGGCCGGTCGTTGCGGGCTTTGAGAGCCCGTGCGATGAGGAAAAGTTTGGCCCGGCCGTCCCGGGGCGTTTCCAGGAAGGAGGAGATGAAGCGCAGAGGGGCCTCGCCGGCGGTTTCCACTTCGGCGAGAATCCGGTCCAGCAGCCGGAGTCGGTGGTCGAAGTCCACGGGCCGCCGGTTGTCCGGATCCACCAGGTTGAGGTCGAGAAGTTCGGTTCCCTGGTAGAAATCGGGCGCGCCGGGGGCCGCGATCTTGATCAGGGTCTGGGAGAGGGTGTTGAAAAATCCGTAGTAGGCGATTTTTTGCTGGAAGGGGTGGAAGCTTTCCAGGAACCGGTTGTCCGGCGAAGGGTCGAGGATGCGTTCCACGAATTCGCTCAGGGCTTCCTCGTAGGATTCGTCCGTGGTCAGCCATGCGGTGTTGACTTTGGCCTCCCTGGCCGCTTTGACCATATAGGCTTTCATCCGATCCAGAAAGTCGGGGGAGGGGGCGCCGTCCTCGGATTCCCATGCGCCCAGGAGGGTCTGGTAGAGGAGGTATTCTTCATTTTTGTTCGGCGCCTGTCGGGCGCGGCCGCCCCCTTCGAGTTCGGGCTTTTGGTCCCGGTTGATCCCGTGCCAGGCCTCCAGCTGCTTTTCCCATTCGTCGGGAATCTCGGAGAGGACGTTGATCCGGGCGCGGATGTCTTCGCCCCGCTTTCCGTCGTGGGTGGCGGTGCCGTTCATGGCGTGGGGCCATCGGAACGCCCGTTTTTCGATGAAATCGTGGAACCGGTTCCGGGCGATGCCGAACCGGCTGGGATCGCCCCCAACGCTGTTAAGGGAGATCAGCCGGTTGTAGACGTAGAGGGCCGTGTCTTCGAACCCTTTGGCCATGAGAGGGGCCGTGAGCTGCTGGAACCGCTGCACCGCTTCCTGTATGAGGGCCGCATCCCCGGCGCCGGGCGATGGCGCTTCAGCGGCGAATTCCCCCAGGAACATCTTCCGTATAAAATCGATCTCCCGGCGAAGGCCGGGGCGGTGGAGTACGGCCAGCTCCGCAGCAGCCATGAAATAGGAGTGGTCGGTCTTCCTTGCCGGCGAAGAACTCTCCCCGTGGTTTTCCCGCGTGAAATAGGTCCGGTACACCGGAAACCGCACCAGGAGTTCCGACAGGGCCTCCCGGAAGCGATCCCGAGTCATGTCGTCAGGTGAGGGGAAACGGTCGGACGCCGCTTCCACGGCGCGGACTAGATTGTCCAGATCCCCGCCCATCTGATCCGTGAGGATCCGCCGCTTGCCGGCGGCGACAATCCCATCGAAGCCTTCCGCCATGCCGGTGAACCGGGTATAGATGTCCGTAAACCGGTCTTCGGCGTCCTTGAGCACAAACAGGCCGTTGAGAGCTTGGGTGAACTCGTACCCGGTGGTTCCCTGCACCGGCCAGTCCTCGGGCAGGGGCTCATCAGAATCGAGGATTTTTTCCACCAGGATGTAGACATCCCCCATGCGCTCCCGGAGCTGGTTCAGATAGCGGGCGGGATCGGCCATCCCGTCCACATGGTCGATGCGGACCCCGGCGACCACGGCCTCGTCCACCAGGCGGGCGATCAGGGCATGGGTGTGGACAAAGACCGCTTCTTCTTCCTGGCGCAGCGAGATCAGGTCGTTGATGGTGAAAAACCGGCGGTAGTTGATGCGTTTGCAGGCCGTCTGCCAGTGGTCGAGCCGGAAAAACTGGCGGTCGAGCAGCCGGCCGAGGAACGCCAGGTCGGAGGGATGCCCGTCGGACCCGTTGATCCGGGCCAGGGCGTCGTCTATCGCCGAACGCACCGCTTTGCTGTCGGCGTACAGCGCCCACAGGGCTTTTTTCACGGTCTGCACCCGGGCGTGGCGGGTCGCCGGCCCGGTCCCGGCCGCGAGGCTTTCCAGGTCGTCCAGGATGTCGATAAAGCGATGATGGTCGGGATGGTCGTCGCCGGCGCCGCTTTTCACCCCGGGGGCGATTCGATCGAGCAGAGGCCGGTAGAAGGGAATGGCCGCCGGAAAGGTCAGATTATAGTAGGCGAAGGCGAACCCGCCGGCGTCGTACCGGAGCCGGATCTCCCGGTTTTTCAGACAGGCGTCCGGCGCATCGCCGAGAAACGGGGCCAGGACCCGGCCGTTGAGATCCGGATCGGGGTGGTCCCATGCAATATCGAAAAAAGAACTGAATTTCGATGAAGGCCCGTTTTCCAGCACGTCCATGAGGAGGGCGTTGTCGTGATCATAGGCCAGATGATTGGGCACGATGTCCTGCACCCATCCCATGCACCGGTCCTTGAGGGCGCCGACAAGGTCGTTGAATTCGTCCGGCGTTCCCAGTTCCCGGTTGAGGGCGTTGGGGTCCACCCCGTCGTAGCCATGGGCGCTTCCCTCTCTGGGCTTGAAAATGGGGGATGCGTAGATGTGGGAGACGCCCAGCCGCGACAGGTAATCGATGATCGCTTCGGCGGCTTTGAAGCCGAAGGCGGGATTGAACTGCAACCGGTAGGTCGATGTGGGAATTTGCATGTCGATGTCCGTTTCCTCAGGTCAGCCGGATGCGCAGTTTTTCGCCCAGATCGGTAAACAGGCGGACCCATTCCCCGGCTTCGCGATCGCCTTTTTCCGCCTTTTTCCGAAGGTCGGAAAAGGCGTGCTCCAGCTGGTAGTAGAAGATGTTCTGCACTTTCCGCAGGTTCACATCAAAGGGGAGCGCATAGATCAGATCGATGCCGGCCTTCACTTTTTCCAGCAGGGTCCGGTCCTCGGGTTCCCGGTCGAAATCTGCGGCGAACTGTTCCAGGGTTTTTCTCAGCGTGTATTCCAGGGTCCGGACGTCCAACTCGATTCCCGCCAGTTCCGCTGCCTGCAAAAGGGTCTGGATGGCGTGCGGGTCCAGCGCGTCGGCGCCCTCGCCAAGGGCGTGGTTCAGGTCGCTGTTGATGGCCAGTTCTCCGGCCACGTAAAGCGCTTTGGGGCAGGGGGTGTGGGTGTTTCTGAGAAAGCGGATCAGGGGCGCGTTGTGCTCGTAAAGGTGGCGGTACACCGACAGGGCGTCTTCCCGGGAGGAGGAGACCACCATGTCCAGAATTTTTCGCTGTTCGTCCCTGAAGAGCGACGACATGGAGTAGAAGGGCGATGTGAAATAATCGTTCAGCACCCCGTTGACTTCGGTGAAGTCCGCCCGGTTGAAGGCGTCGAAAGCCCGGGACCGCATGTCATGGTAACCGTCTCCGTCGAACCCTTCCAGCAAGGCGCAGGAGAGGGTGTGATCCCCCATGTGAAGCGCGCCGAACCGGAAGTCGGCTGATTCCCGGGTGATGCTGGAAGTGATGGTCGTCTCTCCGATGGTGAGCTTGGTCTTGCCGGCCACGGCGGTTTTCACATCCTGCTGCTCGGCGGTGTAGCAGAAAAGAGAAACGCGGTCGGCGTACTCTTCGAAAAGAGAAGAGCTGGCGAAGTGAACCGCCACCTTCCGGAGGTCGACCATGGCGGGTTTGACGAATTTTTCATAGATGCGCCGGCCGTTCCCATGTTCCGGGATGTTGCTCTTGGCCTGCTCCAGCCGGCGGAGAAAGGCGGGCTCGATGGATTTGCCGAAGATGTCGCCGTAGAGTTGAAGCGCCCGCCCGGCGTACTGCATCACCTGGACCGTCTCGATGCCGGACAATTCGTCGAAAAACCACCCGCAACTGGTGTACATCAGCATCAGGTTGCGCTGCATCTCCAGAAGCTCGAGGGCCTTTGTCCAATCTTCGTTCCGGAGCCGCCGGGCCCCATGACGCTTGAAGAAAATGTCGAAGTTCCCGGGAGAACGGTCGAGGATGATGCGTATGTAATCGTCCCGGGCCGTCCAGGGGTCCTTGAGAAGGGCCTCCATGGCGGTCTCGTAATCAGGGGCCGCAGTGTCCCGGAGCCAGTCCAGGGCCTCCCGCAGAGGCTGCCGCCAGGACTGGTTCCAGCCCGGGTTGCCGCCCGAATGACAGCCGCAGTCGCTGCGCCACCGCTCCACCCCGTGGCTGCAACTCCAGGCGGTGTTTTCGATGATTTCGACTTCGTGGGTGGGCGGATAGAGTTCCAGGTACTCCCCGTAATTGGTGATCCGGGCCAGATCGTTGGATTTAATCTGATCCAGAGCGTAGGCCAGGGCCATGTCGCCGAACCGCTGATGATGGCCGTAGGTTTCGCCGTCGCTGGCGATATGGAGAATCTGGGGCCGCTGCCGTTCCTCTGAAAAGCCGCCGGTGAGACGGCGGGCGAATTTTTCGCCGTTTTCCAGCAGGTTTTCAAACGCCACTGCGTGGGAGATGGGGCTGTCGTAGAAAAAAAGGGCCATGGTCCGGCCGCTGGGGAGCCGCTGGAGGTAGGGCATGGTGGGATCGATGGTGTTGTCCGATACGTCCTGCCAGGCGTCGTCGGAAGCGTCGTCCAGGGGTCGGACCCGACCCGCCTGGGTGGGGCTCAGGATGGTGAAATGGACGCCCAGATCCGACATGATGTCGAGCGTCGCGATGTCCACGGCGGTTTCAGGCAGCCACATCCCTTCGGGATGGCGGCCGAACCGGTGCTCGAAATCCTCCACCCCCCACTTCACCTGGGTGTATTTGTCCCGGCGGTTGGCCAGGGGCATGATCATGTGGTTGTAGGCCTGGGCCATGGCCGAGCCGTGGCCTGAGAAACGTTTGCGGCTTTCCGCATCCGCATCCAGAACCGACTGGTAGATGTCCGGCGCATGTGCGGCCATCCAGGCCAGCAGCGTGGGGCCGAAATTGAAGCTGATTCCGGCGTAATTGTTGACGATGCTGAGAATCCGGCCCTGATCGTCCATGATCCGGGAATAGGCGTTGGCCGCATAGCACTCGGCGTTGATGCGGGCGTTCCAGTCGTGGTAGGGATAGGCCGAATCCTGCACTTCGACGGATTCCAGCCAGGCGTTCTCCCGTGGGGGCTGATAGAAATGGCCGTGGATGCATAAGTAACGGTCGGTCATGAATGGGTCCTTTCGGTTTGGAGCGCCAGGCCCTTCAGACTGCCGAAATCCGCATAATAACCGTCCCGCTCTCCGGTCGCCAGGGCGTGGAGGGCGTGGTGGAAATCTTCGTTCCACTGGGCGTCGAGGCCGAAGCCGCCCAGGGTTTCGGGACGGATGATCCGGGCGTCGTTGAGATCGCTTTCGGCAATGCAGTGAATCCGCCGGTTGAGCCGTTCGCCGGTCTGATGGACGTCCCCTGCCAGTTCCTGCAGAAAGGGGCGGGCGGAAAAATCCAGGATGGCGTGGACCGCATCGATGCTTGCGCCCAGGGATCCGGCATGATGGGCGGCGGTTTCCGAATCGGTGTCCGGATCGAGGTCGAGGGTGTTCATGAAGAGAAGGCCTCCTTTTGCGTCGATGCCGCCGGTTTCAAACGACGACCACGGAGTTGTCGCTGTCTCCGTAGGGGGTGCGTTCGTAACGGTCTGCATGCCAGTCGTTTTCCCAGCGGGTTCCGTCGATCAGATACCGGTAATGGTATTCGCGGCCCGGCTGGAGATCGACGGTGAGGGTGTGCTCGCCGTTCTTGAGCCGTTTCATGGGCAGGGACCGAATGTCCCAGTCGTTGAAATCGCCCACCAGGTTGACCTCCGATGCGGCATGGGCCGCATCCGCAGGCAGCCGGAAGGTCACCTTGCAGACATCTTTGCTTTTCAGATACTGTTTCTTGATCTCGCCGCTGGGTTTGGCGGCGATGTTCTTTTTGGGCGGGGTTTTTTTTGCCATCTTTCCTCCGGTTTCGATCACGCTATTGGCTGGGTAATGGACGGGAAAAACACGACCCCATGCTGCCGGGTTGTTCACTAGAAATGTATACCATCTATCCGCTGCTTTGGGAATAAAGTCAAGACTGTATTTATGGAGGGAAGACGGTATAAAGGGAGGCGTTGCATTGCGATATTTTTCAACCGCAGGAATAGCCTTAGACGATTTCGAGGATTGAAAAAGCGCGGCTACGCCGCAGGGGGGCAAAGATGCGGTTTCAGCGCAGAAATGCCGATGCGGCGTATGGTGTTCGGGCAGAGGGGAGCGGGTCAGCAGTAGCTGACGCCCACGCAGTAGGGCGTCTCGTAAAGATCGTCGTTTTTGACGCACCAGCGGACCCGGGCGATGGCGTTGGTTTTGACGCGTTCCTTGGCGGGCCGGGGGATGTCTGCGAGAGCGGGTTGATTCAGGCGGACGATGATGTACTGACCGGGCAGGAGCTTGTCGCCGGCTTCGAAACAGAGCCCGCCTTCGCTGCAGTTTTTCGCCGTGGCGTTGAAATCGCCGGAAGACTGCGAAGTAAAAAGAGAATACAAAATGGGCGCTTCGATGTCAAAACGCTCGTGATACCGTCTTTCCGCTAATTGTGTCATCATGGCTTCTCACCTTTTTCCCCCTGTAGCGATATGGAATCGATTGAAACCGCGCTGTAAGAAAAGTTGACACATTTTAGCGTATCCGTGTGGTTTAGGAAAGGTAAAAATTCATATTCTCATTTGGAAAATGTTCAGTTTTTTCAGTACTACTTAATGATGACCTCGCAGCCCTCGGCCTTTTTGTGGAAATCGGCCATCCGTTCACGGGCCGGCGGCCGATCGGCCTTGCGCCGTTTTCAGACCATGTCCCGTTCGATGTCGGTGCGCCAGTTTTTGGAAAACACCCGCTCCTCCCCTTCATAGGCGTCCAGGGTGGCGTGGATGTGAAATTTCTCCTTGTCGGAGGTGAGAATCGTTCGGGTGACGGTCTTCGTATGCCAGTCGCCCCGCCGGAATTCCCGCAGGCAGTAGGCGTCGCCCCGAACCGAGTCGGGGTCGTCGTCCTGGATGGAATAGGTTTCGGTCACCCGGCTCCGCATCTCCAGATCGATGGAGTCGATGCGAAAGGCGCCGTCGTCGTCGATCACCTCCAGGGCTGCCCGGTCCGCCGCCAGATCCCGGACGACCCGCCATCCCTTTTCCGGGGGTTGAAGCTGGGTCCGGACTTCGGGTGGCGCTTCTTCCGGCGGGTCGAAGGGTCTCAGCGCCGCGTCGGCGTCCGACGGGACCCGGACCGGCAGGGAGACCGAACTCTTGTCGGTGTAAAGCGTCAAAGCGGTCTTCTCCGGCGGGGTCCAGGCCAGGGGCCAGTAGGAAGTGGAAAGGGACAGCCGCAGCTTGTGCCCCGCGGGGAAGGTTTGGGCGATGTCGTTGAGCTGGACCCGGACCCGGTATCGCTCCCCGGGGACCAGGGGCGAGGGGTGCTCGTGGCTCTCCCGGTGGGTCAGGTTGAGCAGGCCGTAGGTGACCCGGGTGGCCTGGCCGTCCGGCAGCACGTCGGAGAGGCGGACGGCGATCATGGCCGCGGGCCGGTCCGAGGAGAGTTCCAGTTCGGCCGTCGGCGGACCCAGGATCTCCATGGGCTCCTTCAGCGGGTCGGTTTCGAAGACCAGGGCGCCGCCGTCCTCTTCCCGCTGGTCGCCGGGCAGATCCGGCGGGGTCGCGTAGGAGCACCATTTGCCGGCGAAGAGCCCCAGGCGCAGGGGAGACCGGAATTCCAGGACCGCCGCCGACACCGGCTCGTCCCCGGGCGCCAGCCGCATGGGGGCGAGTCGGTACGTTTCGTGACGGATGCCGGCCGCGGGCCAGTCCCTTTCAGCCACCCACCGGCCGGGGCGGGTGTCGTATTCGACCCGGGGCGCGATGCTGTCGAGCATCCAGGCCTTGAGCATCGGTTCGTCCTCGACGCCGTTCCGCTCGCCCTTGAGCCAGCGGTCCCACCAGCGGCGGCATTCCTGGAGAAACCCGATGGCCGGCCCCGGAACCCCTTGGTGGGGGTATTTGTGGCTCCATGGTCCCACCAGACCCTGCCGGGGGACGGACAACCCTTCCAGCAGCCGGAACACGGCGTTGGAATAGCCGTCGGCCCAGCCGCTCACCGCCATGACGGGGCACTTGATTTTGGAAAAATCCTCGCAGACCGACCCGTGTTTCCAGAAGTCGTCCCGGCGCTGGTGGCGCATCCAGTTGTCGACCCACAGCCCGCTGCCTTCCAGCCGCTGACGCCACAGCTCGCGCCATTTGTCCCCCACGATCTCGGGGTCCGGCGGAAGCGCGTTGCGGGCGAACATGATCGAGGCCCAGGAGAGGTTGTCCCCCAACAGACACCCGCCCATGTAATGGATATCGTCGGCGTACCGGTCGTCGGTGGAGCAGACGGTGACCACCGCCTTGAGCTGGGGCGGGGCCAGGGCCGCGATCTGGAGCCCGTTGAACCCGCCCCAGGAGATGCCGATCATGCCCACCGATCCGTCGCTCCAGGGCTGGTCGGCGATCCATTTAAGAATTTCCAGGCCGTCGTCGAGTTCTTCAGCCAGATATTCGTCGGTCAGCACCCCGTCGGAGTCGCCGGACCCCCGGATGTCCACCCGGATGGCGGCATAGCCGTGGCCGGCGAAATATGCATGGTTGGCCGCATCCCGAACCCGGGTGTGGTCCCGCTTCCGGTAGGGGATGTACTCCAGGATGGTGGGGACGGGGTCTTGCTTTGCCCCCTCGGGAAGCCACAACCGCGCGGCCAGGCGAACGCCGTCTTTCATGGGGATCCAGAGGTTCTCGGTTGTCTCGACGTTTCGGGGAAATTCTCGGACGATGTTCATCAGGGATGCTCCTTTTTTTCAGCAGCGCAGATTCACGCGGATTTTTATGATGGCGCAGATGATTGGCCTCGGCGGATCATTCAGCGTTCCTTGACCTGTTCACCCTCCATTGTACCCCGATGTCCGCACTGGCGTAAAGATGCATTTGTCGATCTGGCCGATCCGGTTGACAGGATCAAGCCGGTTGGGTATGCTGAAAAGTAGAAAATAGCATACCAGAATCGATAAAGGGCAAATCAACATGTCCAAGGTCGCCGCAAAATATCAGGCGTCCTTTGATAAAATTGAGTTGATCCTCGACAACCTGATGCACAGGGAAGCGGAACCCGAAGACGCGTTGCTGGCGGCGTCCGGGGTGTTGGACAGGCTTTTGGAAGAAGCCAAAGATTCCGCTCCATCGGAAGATTGGATCAAGGAACTCGATGCCATATAGCATCCATATATTCTGCGCGATGGAAGTCAATAAGGCAGAGGGTTGCAGCCGGCTTTAGCCGGGTTTTGCCTGTAGCCGGGGGATTTATTCCCCGGCGGCGGGGCTGATTCTGATCCAACCTCCCCCTCCCCGGCCCTCCCCCGTCGAGGGGGAGGGAGTTGCCCGCCCATCCTGATTAAACTTGACCCTACAACGAAAATAGGGCATTCTCGGGTAATGCA
>JAABTD010000410.1 GCA_011390065.1 Desulfobacteraceae bacterium | reverse complement strand
TCCTGGGAACAGAGGGTGTTTTCATATCCTTTTTATACACAGGTCTGGCCGGAGGCGTTTACGCCCTGGTTATTCTGATCGTGGAAAGAAAGAAGGCGCGGCGATTTTTAGAAAGGATGTGGTTTTCAGTCAAGACCTTTATGTATACCCGGCAATACGCTGACACCACCTTCGGGGAAAATGAAGAAAAGCTGCCAAGGTTGTGCTATGGGATTGCGATCGCGGTCGGAACCCTGCTGTATATCGCGTTGGAGGCGGCGGGTTTGCGCATCCTCAGTTTTTGACGTTGGTGTTCAGAGCTGCAATGCTATAAAGAAATAAAGAAAAGCCCGGCCATGTGAGCCATGTTGAATCTGAGAAAAGCACGAGCGTAAGGGAATCCCTTCCTCCGTGCTTTTTTTATGCGGCCGCAACGGCAAACGGCGCATTGGCAAATAATTGGACAATTGTTGCCAAACCTGTTGCAAAATGGTATCCGGTCAGATATAAGAACCCAATCGATTGATAAACAAACTTTCATTTTCAAAAAACAACTTTTAAAGGAGACGCTTGATGGGGAAATGGCGCGCGATTGTTCCCATACTTCTGGCGTTGATCATCGCCGGCGGCGGGAGTTATTTCGTTTACCGATGGTTGCAGCAGCAGAAACCCCAGGTTGATGTCGTGGAGCGTCCCGAGGTAAAGACCACAGCCGTGCCCATCGTCGTGGCGTCCGTCGACATCCCCTGGGGCGCCAAACTGATCAAAGAGATGCTCAAGATGCAGCCGTTTCCGGCCGAGGCGATTCCACAGGGGCACTTTTTGGATACGGAGGCCCTTATAGGAAGGGTAACGATCGCGCCGCTCAAAGCCAATGTGCCGGTCCTGGAATCGACCTTGGCCCCCGAAACAGTGGAGGCGGGGGGGATGCAGGTCATCATCCGGGAAGGCAACCGCGGCATCGCCGTCGCGGGAAACAAGGTGCTCGGCCTTTCGGGGTTGATCAACCCGGGAAACCGGATCGACGTGTTGTTGACCACCACTGATCCCAAAACGAAGGATACGGTTACCAAGATCGTGATGGAAGACCTGCTCGTCCTGGCGACCGGCACCCAGCTGCGGAAAAATGCAAAGGGCGAACCCTCTCCGGTCGATGTCTACTCCCTCGAAGTGACCCCTGATCAAGCCGAAAAGATCACCTTGGCGGCCAGCAAGGGGAAGTTGAATTTCGCCCTCCGGAATTATGCCGATCAGGACATCGTGCTGACCCAGGGTGAAAAGCTCGAAAATCTTCTGGCCGCCTACCGGGGAGACGAACCGGTCATGGTGGCCGAGGCGATCCTGCCGCCTACCCCCGAAGCGGTCGAGGCGCCGGAGGAACCGCCCGAGATCTCCGAGGCGGTTGAAAAAGAGGAACCCTGCCCGCCCTGCGAAGAGAAACAGGCCAAAAAAGTGGTGAAAAGACCGGTGAAACGCATCCAAAAGAAGCCGGAACCCAAGGTCGAGGTTGAGATCATCAACGGCACGGATCGAAAGGTGCGAAAATATAACCTGTAATGCATACGGAGATTGAAATGGCGTCTTCCCCCGCGGCCCGATTCTTCAAGACAGTGTACATGGCCGGCGATGTTGTCGCCGCCGTCCTGATTGTCATCGCCCTCTGCCTGCCCCTTCCAGCGGGAGCCGAATACAAAGTCGTCGATTTTCCAACCGCCGACACGATCCACATGGTGGTCGGACAGACCCGGATACTGGAAAGCGACCAAGCCGTTGATTTCGAGAAATTGCGGATCATGGTGGAAAACCCCGGCGTCGCCGAGGCCAGGCATCAACTCAACGGCGCCAAATTCACCAGCGAGATCTTCCTGACCGGAAAAAATCCCGGCACGACGCGTTTGATCATCTTCCAGGACAATGCAGCGGTAATGGCGTATCAATTGTCCGTCGGCTATGACGTGACGGGGCTGAAGCAGAAACTCCACGCCCTGCTGCCCGAAGAAAAACAGATCCAGGTCATGACCACCAACGAAACGATCACCCTGGCGGGCAAGGTGTCCAACGTGGCGAACCTTTCCATCGTCATGGACCTGGCCGGCGCCTATTCCGAAGACAAGATCAACAATCTGCTGGAAGTCGGCGGGGTCCATCAGGTCATGCTGGAGGTCCGGGTGGCGGAGATGCAGCGATCACTGGGGCGGCGGCTGGGCGTCAATTTCACATATGCCCGGGGCCAGGATTTCGCATTGTCCATGCTGGCCGGGCTGACCAATACGAACGTCGCCGGGAATATTTTGGACACCACGGTATCTTCCGCCGTCAATGCCATGTTCAATCTCAGCAGAGGCAGCGCGGACTGGACGTTTTTTCTGGACGCCCTCAAGTCGGAGGGATTGGTCAAAATTCTCGCCGAGCCGAACCTGATCTCCCTCAGCGGCCAGACCGCCAGCTTCATCGTGGGCGGCGAGTTTCCCGTCCCGGAGGTCGGCACGGCCGACGCGAGCGCCGTCAGCATCAGTTGGAAAGAGTACGGCATCGGCATCGAGTTCACGCCGACCGTGCTCAATGATAAAAAGATCAGCCTGAATGTCCATTCCTTTGTGTCGGACATCGACACCACAAACGCCATCCAGCTTTCCGGGTTTTTCGTTCCGAGCCTCACCAAGCGGGAGGCGTCCACCATGGTGGAGCTGGGGGACGGGCAGAGTTTCGCCATCGCCGGACTCCTGAGGGAAAACGTCCGAAACGCGTATTCCAAATTTCCGCTGCTGGGGGACATCCCGATTCTGGGGGCCTTGTTCCGGAGCACGGAATTTCAGAAAAACGAAACGGAACTGGTGATCATCATCACGCCGCGCATTGTCAAACCGCTGGAT
>JAABTD010000203.1 GCA_011390065.1 Desulfobacteraceae bacterium | reverse complement strand
ACGACGCTCTTCCGATCTATGGCATCGGGTTCGGGTTGTCCATCGCCAAAATGATCGTGGAAAATCACGGCGGGACGATTCGGGCGGAAACGCCGGCGGATGGCGGGGCGTGTTTTGTGATCGCGCTTCCCCAAGGCAGACCTACGAGGTTTTGAAAACCTCGCAGGTCTCGCGGACGACCGGGCCCGCTTTGCGATCGCGCTTCCCCAGACCAGACCTGCGAGGTTTTTAAAACCTCGTAGGTCTCGCGGAGGACCGGGTGGAAGGAAAATGGATCGTTTCAAAAAACAAGGAGGCGTCATCAATGAAAAAGCGAATTTTATACGCAAGCGCGAACTACGAGGAAATCGTTGCCGAAAACGGCTATTTTGTAGATAAAACCCATTACATCGAAAAGCTGGAAAAAATCGGAAACCCGGTGTTTCTCCGCCCCCGGCGCTTCGGCAAATCCTTGTGGTGCCGCATTTTGGAATGTTATTACAACATCAACCAGAAAGACGATTTTGAAAGGCTGTTCGGGCATACCTGGATCGGAACGCATCCGACGCCGCTAAAAAACGCGTTTTTTGTGCTTCATTTGGATTTCTCGGTAATCGAATCCAGCGAAGAAATCGCCCGAATCGAAAAAAGCTTTCATTACACATGCAATTTATTTATGGACGCCATGATCGGACTTTCCGAAAAGTGGTTCCAAAAACGAATTGAAATCGATTTTGAAAAAAGCGCGGCCGCCAATCTCGAACGGATATTGAAATTGATCCGAAAGCATCAACTGCCCGCCCTGTATGCAATAATCGACGAATACGACAACTTCGCCAACCAATTGATTGTCGAAAAAAAAGACCGGCTTTATCACGAGTTGACCCGAAGCGACGGATTTCTGAAGACCTTTTTCAAAACCCTGAAGGAAGGCCGCAAGACCGGCGCCATCGCCAACGTGTTCGTCACCGGCGTGTTGCCCATCACCATGGATGAGCTGGCCTCCGGCTTCAACATCGCTTCGTTTATCACCCTTGAACCGGAATTCGAGGCCATGATGGGGTTCACCCAGGAAGAAACGGACCGGCTGCTGGATGAAATTTACCAGGATCACGACATCGACCCCGCCACGCGCGGCCAGGTCGACGAATTGATCAAAAATCAATACAACGGCTACCATTTTGTCGATCCATCGGCCGAAGCTATCTACAATCCCACCATTCTCCTGTATTTTTTGGACTATTTCACCCGGTACAAACAAATCCGCAAGCATCTGACCGATGTAAATTTGAAAACCGACATCTCGTGGGTCAGGCGGTTGACCGGGGCCAACTCCGTCCAAACCGAAAAATTCGTCGATCAACTGACCATGCAAAACCGTCTCCGCTACGACGACGCGCTGTTGACGGAAAAATTCGACATGAACCAGTTTTTCGACCCGGAATATTTTCCGGTCTCCTTTTTTTATTTGGGCATGTTGACCCGAAAGGACGATTTTTATCTCAAACTTCCCAATTTGAACATGCGCCGGATTTTTGTGGAATACTTCAATGAACTGCACCGCATCGACGTGTCCAGGAAATACGCGGAAATGATGCAGAATTTCGTGAACAATCCCGACTTGCCGACGTTGTTCGCCAACTACTGGGCGCTTTACGTCTCCCAACTGCCCGAAGCCGTGTTCCGGCAGGTCAACGAAAATTTCTATCGCACCACGTTTTACGAACTGTGCAGCCGGCATCTGTCCAAATGGTTTTTCTGGAACGTGGAGCGGTCCTATCCCCAGGGACGGACGGATCTGGAATTTGTCGGGAAATTTCACGAAAAGTTCGCCGGAAAGCGGATGGTCATCGAGTTTAAATATTATTCGAACGCGGCTTTCAAGAAGCTTGGAGAGACCATTGAAGGTTTCACGCTGAAAGAAGAAGACGTTAAACAAATCGCCGGATACGTCGAAGGATTGAGACGGGAATATCCGGAGGCCGACATTTCCCAGCATGTGATCTATTGTTTCGGAAATCAAGGGTTCCGGGTGTTTGCAATCGATTCAACGCCGGGAAAGGGCGCCTGTTTCAGAGCCGTCCTGCCGCCGGCCGGGGAAACGGAAAGAAGCGAATGAAGGGAATGTTGACAATGCGGGGAAGCGTCATTCGAAAGATATTGCGGACGGTTTGGGCGTCGTTGGCCGCTTTTTTGCTGGCGGCGGCCGCGGCCGATGCCCACGGACCGCCGGACGGCGCCGCGGCCTTCCGGTTTTCCGAGACGGAAAAGCGGTTCGTTCAGGCGCGCCAGTCCGTCCGCGTCGGTCTGATCGCCGGGTTTGAGCCCTACATGTTCATCGGGAACGACGGGTCGTTTCAGGGCGTCATTCCCGATTATCTCCGGTTGATCGAAGCGCGGACGGGCATCGCTTTCCAGGCCACGCCCCTGGATCTCGCGGAACTGGACGCGGACATGGGGGTCAAAATTGATTTCTTTCCCGGCCTGGAAAGCGCCCTGCGGCGTCGGCGCATGGCATTCACAAAGACGCTCTTTTCCGACCCCTGGGTTCTCGTGAATCAAAAGGACGCCCCCCTGATCACGGGCGTCAGGGATTTGGAAGGGAAAACGGTTTCGCTGGTGGACGGCATCTATATCCATGAGCGGCTGGCGGCGGACTACCCCGGTATCCGAATCCGGCCGGCGAAAGACCACCCCCGGGCGCTGGCGTCCGTGATGACGGGACAAGCCGACGCCTACATCGGCCCCCTGTCGGTGGCCGGATATCTCATGTTGCACAACCGGCTGACGCATCTGAAAATCGCCGCCCCGTCGGGATACCCGCCGGCGGAGGTCAAGTTCGGCGTTCGAAATGACTGGCCGGAACTCGTCGGCATCCTCGACAAGGCCATATCCACGGTTTCCCGCCAGGAGGTGGACGCCCTGTTCCGGAAATGGGTGCCCGTGCGCTACGAGCGGCATGTCGACCGGACCCGTGTGTGGCAATGGATCGCCGGAATCGTGGCCGGCTTCAGCATCCTCCTGGCCGTTTCCCTGTGGTGGAATCGGAAACTATCCGTCGAAATAGCCGAGCGGCGGCGGGCGGAAGAAGAATTAAGGAAGAGTCAGACCATCCTGAAAAAGACGGAAGAATTATCCGACATCGGCGGCTA
Organism: Desulfobacteraceae bacterium; assembly: GCA_011390065.1. Taxonomy (GTDB): domain Bacteria; phylum Desulfobacterota; class Desulfobacteria; order Desulfobacterales; family JAABSP01; genus JAABTD01. The sequence goes on along the minus strand of JAABTD010000203.1, from coordinate 6,695 downwards.
TGAGTATGATATTCCCTCGGGCCGACTGGTGTTTTCCGACGGATGGATGAAAATTCATGGGGTGGGGCAAAAAACGTTGCCAATAGAAGAGTTGATGCCCATCGCTTTCCCCGAGGATGTTCCGAAAATAGAAAAAGCCTTTGACAAGGCGTTGCGAAATATTGAGCCGTATCGGCTCGAACATCGGATTGTCCGGCAGGATGACGGGGAGGTCCGGGTGATCCAATCCAGCGCCGAGGTGATTTTCGACGATGCGGCCCGTCCGGTCAAGATGTATGGTTCGGTCCAGGACATCACTGAACGGAAAGCGGCGGAAGCGAAACTGAAAGATTATTCCGCGCGGTTGGAGGAAATGGTCGAGGCCCGCACCCGGGAACTCGAAAAAGCCCAGGAGGAACTGCTCCTGAAAGAGCGGCTGGCCGTGCTGGGCAACCTGTCGGGCAGCATCTCCCACGAACTGCGGAATCCGCTGGCGGCCATCGACAGTTCCGCTTACCTGCTCAAGCTGAAATACGGTGACGACGACAACGCCCGCGGTCATATTCAGCGCATCGCCGCCAATGTCAGGAAGGCCACCGGCATCATCCAGAGCCTGCTCGACCTGACCCGGATGGATCAACCCCGGACCCGGATCCGCGACTTGCGAGAGCTGATGCCCGATCTCCTTCGGGATCTCAGAGCGCCCGACGGCATCCGCATCGAAACCGTTTATGCCGACGCGGAGGTCCCGGCCGATGTGGACGCCCGGCAGATCCGGATGGCCTTGAAAAACATCTTGGAAAACGGTATCCAGGCCATGGACGGGGTCGGCGTCCTTTCGGTATTCGTTGCGCATTCCGGGCCCGGCCGGGCGTCCATCACGGTGTCGGACACCGGACCCGGCATCCCGCCCGGGGAGCGGGACCGGATTTTCCAGCCGCTGTTCAGCACCAAGGTCCACGGCATCGGCTTCGGTCTGTCCATCGCGAAAACGATCATCGAAAAACACGGCGGCGAGCTGACCGTCGAATCGGCCCCCGGCGGCGGCGCGGCATTCACCGTCTCCCTGCCGAGGGTCCGGAAGGAGGAAAAACAGACATGACCCCCGAATTGAACATTCTGGTGGTGGACGACAACGAAGACCTGGCGATCAACATCCGGGACGGCCTCCATGAAAAAGGATACCGGGCGACGGTGGCGCTGAGCGGCGCCGCCGCCATGGAACAATGCCGACAGCATCCCTTCGACCTCGTGCTGCTGGATTACAACCTGCCGGATATGGACGGGCTGCAATTGCAGGAGAAGTTGGCGGAAATCGTTCAGGCCGATTACATCATTATCACCGGGTACGCATCCGTCGAGAGCGCGGCGAAGGCCGTCTTTCGAAAACAGATCGTCGGCTACGAAACCAAGCCGCTGGACTTAGATCGGCTCTTGTCGTTTGTTCAACAGATTCGGGACCGCCGGCAGGCGGAAGCGGCCCTGCGCAGAAGCCAGGATCGATATCAAAACCTCTACGAGGCGATCACGGACGCGCTCTTTGTCCATGAGCTGGACGAAGAGGGTTCCATGGGCCGTTTTACTGAGGTCAACGCCGTCGCCTGTGACCGATACGGATATTTGCAAGGGGAATTTTTGGGCATGACCCCTTACCAGATCGATGCGCCGGAATCGACGACGGACGTCGCCGCCATACTCGGAGAGTTGGCCCGGGGGAAAAGCGCGACCTTCGAGCAGGTCCATCTGACAAAAGACGACCGGCGAATACCGGTCGAGATCCATTCAAAGGCCTTTCATCTGGATGGAACCCCATCGGTGATTTCCCTGGTCCGGGACATCACCGAACGGAAAAAAGCCGAAGAACAGCGCCGCCGGATGGAACGCCGCATTCAGATGCTCCAGCGACTGGAGAGCCTGGGCGTCATGGCCGCGGGCATCGCCCATGATTTCAACAATATACTGATGGTGGTCATCGGCAACATCGAAATGGCCATGGACGATGCCGCCCAATTGCCCGAAGCCTTTGGCAGCCTGGAGGAATCCAAAAAAGCCGCGCTGCGGGCAGTGGACCTGGTCCGCCAGATGCTCGCCTACACCGGAAAAGGGGGATTTAATGCCGCACCCATTCACATGAATGCGATTGTGGAGGAAACCGTTGAACTGCTGAAGCGCACGATTTCTCCGGAAACCCAGCTGACAACGCGCCTGAACGGGCGGAATCCGGTCATTCATGGAGACGGCGCCCAGTTGCGGCAGATCGCCTCGAATCTGATCGCCAATGCCCGTGAATCACTGGATGAGGAGAAAGGCGGATTGGTCGCCGTATCCACCGGCATCGAAACCTGCGATGCCGACCGGTTGAAAGCCACCGTGCCGGAAGCATGGCTGGGATACGATGAACCCTTGAGGGAAGGACGATATGCGCGTCTGGAGGTTGCGGACAATGGGTGCGGGATGGACTCCGATTTGACGAAACGGATTTTCGAGCCCTTTTTCACCACCAAATTCCAGGGACGGGGACTGGGGCTCTCGGCCGTGATCGGCATGGTGCGGGCCCACGGAGGGTTTGTGCAGGTCGATTCCCAACCGGGGCGGGGAACTGCGGTTCGCATCCTGTTTCCCTTGCACCAGGAGGGTTTGGCGGCGGATGCGCAAACAGCGGTTGAAACGGCCGCGGTTGCACGGCGGAAAACCGGACTCGTTCTGGTGGTGGACGATGAAGTCGCCGTCCGCGGCCTGATGCAACAGATGCTGGATAAGTTGGGGTACGCCGTGGTGGTCGCCGCCAACGGCGCTGAGGCGATCGAACTTTATTATCGCCACGCCGGCGAGATCGATCTGATACTGCTGGATTTGAGTATGCCGGTGATGGGCGGCGCGGCGGCCTTTCAGGAACTCCGGCGCATCGGCTGCACGGCGCCGGTGATCCTGGCCAGCGGCGACAGTGAAGACCGCATCCGACAGGAATTCGCCGGAAGAGGCTTCGCCGGCTTCATCCAGAAACCTTTTCGCAAAGCGGCCCTGTATGAATTGCTGGAACGGGCGATGGGGGAGAAAGGGGAGGGATGAAGAAAGGGCGGGGACGACGGCGGTCGTCTCCGATCAGTGGATCTTCCGCTTCTGGTACTTCAATTCGAACTCGAATGATTTAAAGATGCGAATGCGCGGAAACATGGCGTCGATGTAGGTTTCGACCTCCGGATGAAATTGATATCCGACCATGAAAAGGTAATGATCGCCGGGGAAGATATCCGCCAGTCGCTCCGCGACTTTCGCGAATTTCAGCACATCGTTTTTTCCGGGCTGGGCCTTGCATTCGCCGAAGATGAACGAAGGGCGTCCGTCTTTCAACCCCTCGGCATAAATATTGATTTCGTCATGCCGTCCATCCGGGTAGAAGACATGCTTGCGATCCACGCTGGTCACATCGACGCCGAATTCCTTTTCTGCGAAATCGAAAATATAGGGGATGATGTTATCCGCGAGGGTATATTTCAACCGCATCGATAAATCGTCGAATATGCTTTCGATGTCTTTGGCGATTGATGTAATCGTCTGAGTTGCTTTTTCGGGCTTTTTTTGCGTTTCTACCAATTCGACAACCTATTTCTTATAATATATTGTATAATTCAACTTCTACCACATTCGATTCATTATTTCAACCATTGGCATCGTTCCTTGCTACGGCCATTCGTCCACTTCGTCCACCGCGTCCACTCAGTCCACCCCGTCCACCGGATCGAATCGAAGATCGACCAATGAAACGGGAAGGCGCCGCCATCGACTGGATCCACATCCGCGCCGCCTCCCCCCGGGCCATTCTATTCATCCCCCCGCTCATCGGCGGGCATCACGCCCAGCAGGTCCGCCATTTTCGACGACTGATCCGGCGCGGCTACGATCTCGTTTCCTTCAACTACGCCGGGCACGGCGACTCGGCCGGCAAGTTCTCCCTGGAAGCCGCCCTCCGGGACACCCGGTCCGCTCTTCAACGCGCCGCCGCCATTTCCCAACGCGAGGGGTTGCCGCTGTACGGCATCGGCGTCTGCTACCCGGCCATCCCGCTGCTGGCCTGCGCCGCCCGATTTCCAGGCGTTTTCGACAAGATCATCCTCGTCAACGCCGTCATGGGGCTCCGCCCCAGGGCGATCATCCGGTCCTTTTTCGATTATTACAGCGAGCTGCGCCGCACCGAAAACCGGGCGCCCCGTCTCGCCGAGGCCTTCCGCCGGTACGCCGATTTCATTTTCCCCGGCGTGGTCAAAAGCCGCCACCGGTTCGGGACCCTTCACCGGCGGCGAACCCGGTTGCTGAAAACCCTGTGGGACGTTGTCTTCCTGGACCCCCTGTCCGACGCCCATCTCCCCCGAACCCCGGTGCTCTGCCTCTACAGCACCCACGACCGGATTATCCGGATCACCGAAAACGTCCTCGGCGACCGCTACGAAGACGACGTCCGCCGCGTCTGCCCCCTGGCGACCTTCCGCCCCCTGGCCGCCGACCATTTCCTCTCCCACCCCGACGCCCGCTCCGCCGCCTTTGGGGATGTGCTGGCGTTTTTGGGGGAGAAATAATTCGTTTTGAAAATGTATCCCGTTCGTGGTACAAAAGCGTTGCCGGCAACACTCAGGAGGAATAAATGATGAGCAAAACATCGACGATACGCGCCCGAATCGAACCCGATTTGAAAGACAGGGCCGAAAATATCTTCCGGGAGCTTGGATTGACCACGACCCAGGCCATCACGCTGTTTTACAAGCAGGTCGAGTTGCGCAACGGGCTTCCCTTCGAAGTGGCCATTCCCAACGAAACAACGCGCCGGACATTCGAAGATACCGACGCCGGCCGAAACCTCGTGGTCTGCGAGGATGCGGACGATATGTTTGAAAAACTTGTTTGGAAAATAAGGTCATCGGAATCGGAAAGCAAAGGCGCCCCATGCTGACATCAATATGTGTATTCTGCGGTTCCAGCGCCGGTAAAAACCCGGCCTTTTCCCAAACAGCGGCCCGTTTCGGCGAACTTTTGGCCCGAAACGGCCGGACCCTGGTCTACGGCGGCAGCAATGTCGGCTTGATGAAAGTCATCGCGGACGCGGCGCTGTCCGAAGGCGGACGCGTCGTGGGGGTTATGGTCGATTACCTCGTCGGAAAAGAAGTGGCCCACGACGCCCTTTCGGAGTTGCGGATTGTCCCCACCATGAGCGAGCGCAAGGCCCTGATGGCCGAGCTGTCCGACGGCTTCGTCGCCCTGCCCGGCGGCATCGGGACCCTGGACGAACTCTTCGAGATCTGGACCTGGTCTCAGCTCGGATTTCACCGGAAACCCTTCGGCATGCTCAATGTGGATGGCTTTTTCGACCCGCTGATCGCCTATCTGAAAGCCGTCGCCGACCAACGGTTCATGCGGTCAGATCACCTGGAGATGCTGCTGGTTGACGACGACCCGGCGCGATTGCTGGAACGGATGGCAGCGTATCAGCCGCCTGATCTGCCCAAATGGGTTGGGGGCGACGTTTCCGGATAGCCGAAAAGCCCGTATAGCGGTTTAGGTTGCGGCATCAATGATGGGCCCCAACCGCCGAAATCCTTCCCCCGCTTCCGGCCCCTCCTCGTGGCAGGGAAACCGAAAGCCCCCGTCCCGGCAGCTCTTGAGCACCTGGCACAGCCCCAGCGTCCCGCTCTCCCGCACTTGGGCCACCCGATCCGGATCGATTTCGGCGAAAAGAACGGTTTCGGCCTCGTCGGCCTGCGCCATTAACTCCCCTTCGGGGTCCACCAGGACCGACGCGCCGTTGCCCCCGTCGCCGACGCCGTTGACGCTGAAGAAATAGACCTGGTTGGCGATGGCGTTGGCCCGGGCCAGCACCAGCTCCAGGTTCCGGTCCGGCGTGGTGGTCATGGTGGGGTTGAGGATGACGTCGGCCCCCATCCAGACCAACTGGCGGGCCACTTCCGGGAACCACTGATCGTAGCAGATGCAGACCCCCACCCGGAGGCGGCCGGGGATCTCGAACACGCAGGGCGCGTCCCCGGCGAGGCTTTTTTCCCGGGGCCGCCAGGGGAACATCTTCCGGTAGAGGGAGACGATTTTCCCCTCCGGATCGATCACCGGGGCGGTGTTGTAGTATCCGCCCCCCGCCGCCGATTCATAGAGGGAACCGGCGATCAGCCACAGGCCGAAGTCTTTGGCCATGCGGCACAGGACCTCGGTTGCAGCTCCGGGAATGGCGCCGGCCAGATCGGGACGGTTGCCGTAGGGGCATAGTTCGCTGAAGAGGACCATCTCCACGGACGGATGGTTCCGCCGGATCGCTTCGAGCCATGAAGTCATGGCTTCAAGGTTGTCGCCGTCCTTCCGAACCGCCATCTGGACGCCGGCAAAGCCGATGGGTTGGGTCATATTATTCCTCCATTTTTTAGGCGATTGTTTTCAGTTGAGGCGCCCCGAGCCCCCTTCAGGGGGCTTCCCTTTCTTGCCGGGGGGTTCAGCCCCCGGCATTCCCCGGCGCCGATGCCGGGGAATAAATCCCCCGGCAAATAAAGGAACCGCCCTAAAGGGCGCTCGTTGCCATTTGGCTATCGATAGGCCCCCCTGGAAATGTTCATTCATGGGAGCAGCTTCATGCCAAATGACACGCCGTCCGCCGCCCATCCCCCATATCCCGCAACGCCGGCTCCTCATTCCTGCATACCGCTTCCACCAGCGGACACCGC
>JAABTD010000202.1 GCA_011390065.1 Desulfobacteraceae bacterium | reverse complement strand
ACCCGGGAATACAACGTCCTGGAATGGAACGATCGATTCGCCCGCTACGACATTATCAGCGAAGGGATTCCCCGCGGCCGGTTCACGAAGTTTTTGGATGCCAGGATCAAAGAGATCTCTTCCGAACAGGTCGAAGAACTGTTCACGCTCCACCTCTGGAAATGGGCCGATTTAGAGGCGTATCAGCAAATCGATCCGGAATTCGCCGCCAAGCATAACATCATCACGTCCGAATGGCGTTTCCAGACGGTGCTGTCCAACCGGATGCGCGTCGATCAGGATATGAAGCAGGCCCTAACCGACTGGCGGACCGCCGTCAGGCCGGATCAAGAGAGAGGTCAGCTTCTTTATTGCTATGTTCCCGCCGACGCCCGGATCGAAGAAACACGCCGGCGTCTGTCGCGGAAACTCGAAACGCTTCTGGATGAAAACGACGAGGCGCCTGTCGCCCCGATCTTCGTTGTGCTCCTCCACGACCAGGCGGATATGCTCAGACGCATGCTCGCCGAACAGTGGGTCCTGTCCGATGGTTTGTCCGGGGAGGAAAAACGAACCTATAAGAATTTCATCGACGATCAGCAACACCGGGTTACGCAGGAACTCCGGAACAAATTTATCGCCCTGATTCAGGAAAACGATTATATTTTCCCGCGAAAATTCCGCGCCCAAAACAAGAGAATCGAAAAAGCCTGCCTGTCGCTTTTCGATAAAACCTATCCCAATGTCATGCCGTTTCCCTTCGATGGATTCGGAACAGTCAAAGGAGAAGCGGCCAAAGACTGCCGGGAGATGACCGTTGAACTGTTCAAGGGCAATTTGAACGACGAGTGGATTTCCAATCGAGGGCCGAAACTTCAAAATCGGACCAAAAACGTTTTAATTCGAACATGGCGGGCGTTCAACGATGCCGGTAAGATTGGGTACTACCCTAAAGACCCCGATCTGAAGGCAATTATCGAAAATTTCGAAGAAAGGCTGGAGGAAAGACAACAACTCAATCTCGGCCAAATGGCCCGTGAACTGATCGCCCCGCCTTATGGGTTTAACATCGCATCGGCCGGCTTGCTGATGGGGATATTTATATGTCCACGCGCAGCGTCTTTGGCTCTTAGCTGGAAAAACGAAAACATTGCCTGGTCCGTATGGCTGGGCCATGCGTTCACCAAAAATTTTCTCGACCTCGGAACGCTCGACGAAACCGACATCGAACAGGTTGACACGAACGAATGGCAAGTGCTTCTCGAACGTTGGACAGCGGAAACGAAACATAAAGAATGCGTCGCCTTTATGGATCGTGCGGAAGAATTGAACAGCCGCGTTCCCCTATCGTCCGACCTCCTGTTTGAACGGTTGAAGCATTTGAAGGAGAAGGCTGAAAAATCCGAAAAGGCCATTCACGATTACGAACATTTCATTGATGAAAGGTTGAAACATCTTCAAATCGCCATCGAGCGGGAAAAGGTGGACAACATCAGCCGGGTCGGTAAAGATGCGATCCGTCGGTACAACAAAATGGACGCCGAATTGGGCGCCTGGACCGAAGAGCAACTGGAGGAGGTTGGCAAAATTGTTCAAACGGCAAAAGCAAACGTGGAAGCCCATTTTGAAAAATGGTTGAAAAATCAAAGTTGCATCCATTACGCGAGGATCGACAGCTTTCGGGACCAAATGATCCAAAAAGTCGGCGGCAACCTGAAAGAATTGGGCCTGACCGATTTCTACAATCAACTGGAAGAGCGGACCCAACAAATCATCGCCGACATGGAAAACCGCCAGAGAGTCTCATTTATAGTGGATGAGGCCGAGGCGTTCCTGGTCGGAAAAGCCGTTTCCGATGCATCCAAAATCGCCGATTTGGGGGGATGGATCAGCCGTTGCAACGAGTTGGTCGAAGATTTAAACAGGGCAAGGCAAACAAGAGATGTGCCGGAAATCGGCAGAGCCATTGCAAAGCTTACCGATTTTCAAAAAGCATGCAAAGCGTAGCAAAAGCAGCACCGAAACCAGAGCGACGCTTTTTTCAACCGAGCCTTTTCAACCATTGAAGATATCCGCGCCGCCCATATCGAAGTCCGCGACCTGATGGCCATTTTTTCAGGCGAAGACATCGATATCGACGAACTGAATAAAATGGAAAAGCGCCTCGCTCAATTTGAGCAGGATTTTTCCTATTTGAACGACCTTTCCAAGTCCGAAAATGAACTTCGGCAATTCTTGGACGAAAGAATCCAGCAAATCCAGGCGGAAGAAGAAAAAGACGAAGACCTTCCCCTTTGGCGGGACGCCCAAGACATCTATGACAAATTCATGGAACATGTTCTCACGGATCGTCAACACCGTTCCGATGAATGGCTGAAAGACGCACTTCAATCCCAAGAGCACATACAAGGGATGGACGCCGCCGCTTGTCAGCGTCTTTTATCGAGACTGGAAGCCGCTCCGATCTATATCACCGAAGAAGATCAAACCAGAATAGAGGAAATGAAATCATCGATCCAGAGGCGTTTGGGCGATTTGAAAGTGGAAGGATTGCTGGTGCAATTTCGGAAATTGCCGCAAGAGTTGAAGCGGGAATTTTACGAAATCATCGCATCGGAGATTTGAACGGGTCTCTGTCATCGTTTCGGCCATTCAATGCCTGCGCCCCTTCAGGGCGCATTAAATTTGCGTTTCTTTCAACCTGGGGTTGAAACCCCAGGCTGTATGCCATTACCGCTTCGCGGCATCCTCAACATTCTATTTGAAAAATGCCAGACTACTACCACAACAACCCCCAAACCTACCACCAAAACACCTTCTCCATCGACCCCGCACCCTTTTTGACGCCCCTCGCGGACCGCCTCCCCGACGGCAGCCTTGTCCTGGATGTCGGTTGCGGCTCCGGCCGCGATCTTTGCTGGATGAAATCCAAAGGATTCCGGGTCCTCGGCCTGGAACGATCCCCCGGGCTGGCCGAAATCGCCCGCCGCCATGCCGAATGTCGCGTCATCCAGGCGGATTTCGAACAGTTCGATTTTTCCACCCTGTCGGTGGACGCCATTCTTCTGATCGGCGCGCTGGTCCACATCCCGCACCCACGGCTTATGGGGACCTTGAAACGCATCCTGCCGGCCCTGAAAGACGGGGGAATCGCCCTGCTGACCATCAAGGAAGGCGCGGGCCAACGGCCGGATGCCAACGGCCGGACGTTTTATCTCTGGCGGCATGAAGACATACAGCGCGCGTTGACGGAGAACGGGATCGCCGTCCATCGTTTTTTGAAACAGGATTCCGCCCTGGGAACGGGGGAAGCCTGGTTGACCTATATCGTGGAACCCCGATGACGGGTGCATTTGAGGGCCGCCAAGAACCCCACCCACTTGGTGGCGAACCAAAAGATAATAAAAGAGCAAACGCATGCCCCAACGTCAGACCGTTACCCAATCCATTTTGATCGTTGCCGCCATTCAGAAAATAGCTGCGCCAAAACAAGAAAAACATATTGACATAAACCTCCTGTTCAATATACAATCGTTATTCGCGAATCACGAATAGCGAATGGGGCGTTAATGATCCTGAAACCTCAAGACTTGGTCGTCCTCCTCAAAATGGTGGCCGTTGGACAGGAAAAATGGTCTTACACGACGATTTCGGTCTCTTTGTCCATGAGCGCTTCCGAAGTTCATGCCGGCATCCGTCGCGCCCTGGCCGCACGCTTGGCCGTTCACCTCGGCGACCGTATTATCCCTGCCCTTAATGGACTGGAAGAATTCATTATCCACGGGCTCCGCTATGTCTTCGTGCCCGACCGAGGCGAGATGACGCGGGGGATGCCCACAGCCCACGCAGGCCCACCTTTGGCGGGAATGCTTGTCGCCGCCACGGACCCCGCTCCCGTCTGGCCCGACCCTGAAGGCGAGGTGCGGGGGGAATCTTTTTCGCCGCTTTACAAATCCGTGCCCCAGGCTGCGAAATCAGATCACAGGCTTTACGAGTTGCTGGTACTGGTGGACGCCATTCGCGGCGGTCGATCCCGGGAGCGTGAAATAGCGATTCGGGAACTTTCAAAACGATTGCGAGGTTTCGATGGCGATCAACCCTAACCTACCTCTCCTGGAAGCGGTCGTCGAACGTTTGGGCAGATTATCCGAGCACATGGTTTTCGTCGGCGGTTGCGCGGTCGGTCTCCTGGTAACGGACCCGGCGGCGCCGTGCCTGAGAGTCACTCATGATGTGGATGTGCTGGTCGAAGTCGCAACTCTGGCCGGTTATCACCGGCTGTCCGAAGAATTGCGGCGATGCGGCTTCAATGAAGATATGGATGAAGGCGCTCCAATCTGCCGCTGGAGAACTGCTGAGGTTATTCTGGACGTCATGCCCACGGAACCTTCCATCCTTGGCTTTGGGAATCGATGGTTCGAACCGGCATTTTCGGCCGCGAAAATTTATATCCTTCCCTCCGGAAAGCAGATTCGGTTGTCGACCGCCCCGTTTTTGCTCGCGACAAAATTTGAAGCCTTTGATATTCGAACCGAAAGAGATTATCTGATGAGTCGGGACATGGAAGATATTGTTTCCGTATTGGATGGCAGGCCGGAAATCATAGCTGAAGTGCATCATGCCGACAACCCATTGCGGTTGTACCTGGCCCAACGGTTTGCCTCACTGTTGGAAACCCGAAATTTTTTCGAAGCATTGCCGGGTCTTTTGCCCCCCGATGCGGCCAGCCAAGCGAGATCAACGCTCATCATCAAGCGAATCGAGTCGATGGCCAAGACATCGGATCAATGACCGTCAAGGAAGGCGCGGGCCAGCAGTCGCGGATCAAGACATCGGCCCCGGCGGCGCCCTCCGGTCCCTACCTGAACGGGTAGACCGGCGACCCCCCCGGCGAACCCAAAACGACATCCAAAGGAGACCTTTTCCGATGCTCCGCGTCTTCCAGAACGACTTGTCCGACCCCGACCACTTCCTGGTCACCCTTGAACTCGTCCCCGGCCGCGAATCCTCCGGCCGGGCCATCGACACGGTGATGGACATTGCCAAAGACGCCTTTTCCGACGGGCGCATTTCCGCCGTGTCCATGACCGACAACCCCGGCGGCAACCCCAGCCTGAGCCCGGACGTGCTGGGTTCCCGCATCTTCCAACTCGGTATGGACGTCATTGTCCATTTTACCTGCCGGGACATGAACCGGGTGGGGCTGGAGAGCCGGGCCCTGCAACTGGCCATGATGGGCATGAAGAACATTCTGGCCCTGACCGGGGATTACAGCGGCAGGGGATTCGGCGGGCAGGGCGCCCCGGTCTTCGATATTGGATCGGTCCATCTGCAAATCCTGCTGGGAATGTTGAGCGAACGCATGGCCGAAGCCGGGGACCCGGATGAATTCTTCGCCGGATGCGCGGTCTCGCCGTTTAAGCAGGCCGAGGGGGAATGCTTTGCCCAGTACGCGAAACTGTGCCGGAAGGCTGCGGCCGGGGCCAAATTCGTCATCACCCAGCTGGGCTATGACGCCCGGAAATTCGAAGAACTCATCCGCATCATGGACCGGCGCGGGTTGAAGCTGCCCGCCCTGGCGTCGATTTACGTTCTCACGCCGGGCGCGGCCCGCATGATGCACAACGGCGGCGTCCCCGGAGCGGTCGTCACCCGCCCCCTGCTGGATCGGATCGAGGCCGAATGGCGCAACAAGGCCGACGGACGGGAGGCGGCCGTGGAGCGGGCCGCACGGCTGGCCGCTGTTGTCAAGGGACTTGGATACAAAGGGATTCACATCGGCGGCATTCATCGGCGATTCGATAAGGTCGGCCGCATCCTGGACCGTTTCGAAGCCATCTCGGATCAATGGACGGACTTTCTGCCCCAATTTGATTATCCCCAACCGGGCGGCTTTTATGCTTTTGAGGATGGGGCGGAAGAACCGGACGCGGCTTCGGGTTTCGGACAGCGGCATGTCCACCTGGGATTCCTGGAAAGCGCCCATTATCGGCTGCACAAAACCGCCCACGACGTGTTTTTCAATCCCCAACACCCCCTGGCGCCGCTGGTGAAAAAGGCCGCGGCCGCTTTGGATACGCCGAAAAGAGAACACGCCCTTCTGACGATCCTCGAAGACCCGCCCAAAAAACTCCTCCTCGGGTGCCGGCGATGCGGCGATTGCGGCATCCAGCATGTCGGCTTTTTATGCCCGGAATCCGACTGCCCCAAACACACCCGAAACGGCGCCTGCGGCGGCAGCGACGGCGGGCGCTGCGAAGTGTTCCCGGACCGCCCCTGCATCTGGCAGCGGGCCTACAACCGCCTGTCCCATGACGGCAAAGCCGACGCCCTCATCCACGACTGCGTCCCCCCGCGCATGTGGGAACTGGATCAGACCTCGGCCTGGCTCAATTTCCACCGCAAGCGGGACCACCAATCGGCGTCCACGGATATCGCGAACCGGTGCGCGGCGGGGCGGTGTCAAATCGGGAAGTTTCCATGAACAAACCTTTGATAAAAAAGTAAATATTAAAAAAATTTGCAGCAAACTCGTAAAAATTGTATCCTGTTAGTAAAGTATGAAGTGAACAGATGGAAATGAGCTTTAATAGAGGTAAAGCACAGTATTGGCAACAAATGAGGTAAAATAATGGCCAAATTAACGATCAGCGAAATTCTGGATGATCTCCGAATGTCTGAAGAGATTTTACAGAAATTTGAAAGACGATACTGGATTACTTTGACTTCGTAAGGTTAACTGGCCGCATTTTGCGCCCTCCCTCGTGCGCGACCTTCTGAAAATTTGCATGTGATTTTGACCCATAAAATACAGCATTGATAAGTTTTTACTTGCTATTTTTTCAGATATTTACTATATATTTTTGAACCTTCTCAATAGCCATCGTAAGCGATTCTGTCATCATTTATTCCCTCTCTCAATTGTAAAAGCGGTGTTTTTCCTTTGTGATTATAACAAACCCGCTTTCATCCTTGCTGAATTTGTCCAGCATTGGAGCAAATACCCTTACAGCGCAATTGCCTCAGATCGAAATCACGGTTGACATGTAACCAATAAAAGGTTACATCATAGCCCATCTGGCTGGCATAGGGAAATGCTGGCATACCCTTGGCTATCGTTGAAGGTGGATGGTGGGCTGGCGAGTTTTTTACCGGAAAAAAGTTCAAAAGAACGTCATGAAAATGCCGTTGAAGGAACAAAAGCGGTTTGCCAACCTCGTCGAAGACCTGGAACGCAAAGGCCCGATTCGTTCCGAATGGCGGAATTTCAGTCAGCTCCACAAGAATGAGTACCACTGCCATTTATCGTATTCTTGGGTGGCGTGTTGGCGTGTTGAGGACGCTTATCTGGAAATCGAGGTGTACTATGCAGGTAGTCGTGAAAAGGCCCCTTATTAAGGTAGAAGGCGATATCTCTCCTGAGCTGGTTCAGTTTCTGAAAGAGCGTTACGAAGGGGTGGATGTCATCGAAAACGAGGAAGACGAACTGGTGGAAATCACCAAGAGCGAATGGTACCGCGGCATTCGGCGGCAAATTTCGCCAGGGGAAAACATGCGCATCTATCGCAAGCTGCACGGCCTTTCCCAGGAGAACCTGGGTCGGAAACTGGGTCATTTCACCCGCCAGAACGTCTCCAACATGGAGCGGGGTCACCGCGCCATCAGTAAACCCGTTGCGAAAAAACTCGCCGAGGTGTTCGACGTCTCCGTGGAAAAATTTCTTTAGGGCGATTCCTCCCCTCACCCCGCCAGCACCTCCTTCTTGTCCACCCGCTCCCACGGCAGCTCCATGTCCTCCCGCCCGAAGTGTCCGTAGGCGGCCAGGCGCTGGTAGAACCGACCCTGGTGTTTTTGGGACAGCCGCCTAAGGTCGAAATCCCGCAGGATGCCGGCGAGGCGGAAGTCGAAATGGGTTTTGACGAGGTCAGTGATTTCCGGGTCGGGGCGCGTTCCGACCAGCGAATCCAGAAACGTTTCGACGTTGCAGTCCGATGCGATCATTGGCCATCGTTTCAGTGCCGGATTAACATGGCGCTGGGTTCTTGTTTCTCTCCGACAAGCTGGGATGAAAGTACCCCTGAAGTGTTGGCCTGCGATGAAGGGAACGTTAGAATTCTGTTAAACCGGCGGCGGAGGGTGAAAAAACCGGCATCCTCATCAAATCCTAACAAAACCTTTTTATGGTCCACATCGACGGGATTTTTAACACTTCCAGGAAAGGACGTCCGATGAAAACCATCCTTTTTTCGATTTTCGCACTGTCGGCTCTGGCCGTCGCGGTCATCCTGCGCCTTCGATCGCCCCGGGACCATCACCCCAACGCCGACCTCATGATCGAAGCGGTGGAGAGCATTGACGAGGAAGATGATGACGCGGACACTGCGGACTACGACATGTCTCTGTTCGTCAAAACATAAGGAGGCGGCCATGGCCAAACGCATCCTGACCGCAGACGACTCGGCCAGCATTCGGGCGATGGTCCGATTTTCGCTGGAAGACAAAGGCTGCGAGGTCGCCGAAGCACGGGACGGGGCCGAGGCCCTGGATTGCCTAAAGTTTGACGGCGCCGACATGCTGATCACCGACCTGGACATGCCGAAGCTCAACGGCTTTGATCTGGTCCGAAAGGTCCGGGCCATGCCCCGGTACCGGCACCTGCCCATCCTCATTCTCACCACCGAGTCCAACAGCGACTTCAAGGCCAGGGCCAAAGCCGCCGGGGCCACCGGCTGGATCACCAAACCCTTCCGGCCGGATCAGTTGAGCAAGATGGTGGAATTGTTGCTGGCGGCGTAAAATGGAATTTATCGATAGACATTTCGCACTGTTGATTTACCTGGTTGGCGTGATCGCCGCCCTCGTCGTGGGATGGCGATTATACAAAGAAGGCTATCTGGCGGAATTCGGCCAAACCGATCGCTGGCGAGCGGCGGAAGCAGCGGACCTTGCTCCGGTTCCAGCCCCGCCCGCCCCGGCCGACCCTTCACGTCATTTATCCGAAAACCCGCGGAAAAAGCGGATTTCCAGAAAAAGCATACTCATCGTCGCCGTTATCGTTTGCGGCGGCATCGGCATCTGGCTGGCGAACCATTACCGTCCGGCGCCGGAAATCAGTAATGGGGATGCGATCGACCGATACCGATATGCATTCATCGCGTTTTCTATCGGCATTTTCGCGGCCGCCTATTGCTACAGCCGAAAAATCTGGTTGAGCATCATGAGCGCCGCGCTGCTTTTTATCCCGTTGCTGGGCCTGCTCTATTTTTTGAATGCGACCCTGGATACGCCTTATAAAACCAGCTATTTGATTTCAGATAAATATGAAAAACGCGTGAGGGGCGATGACGGCTATTACACCATCTACTACCTTGAAGGGATCGATGAAGACACCGAGAGGGCGACCCTGTTCTCCTCGGCCAGGGGCGATTTCGATCTGAGGCAATACCGGTCCATGGATTTGGAAGCAGATTCATACTGGATGCACGTCGAAGAAGGCGAAGGCTTTTTCGATCTGCTCTGGCGGAAAGAGGTTCTGGGCATATTCGATCATCCCCTTGCGCCGCCCGTGGAAGCCTCGATCAACAGTTCGCTGCCTTCGACGGTCAAATCGACGCCGTTGATCACATCGACGTCCCCGAACCACTTGTAAACCTGTTCAATTTGGATGGCGGCCATGAGAAACCGGCCCAGTTCCCTGGCGGTGTACTGGCCGATCTGGCGGGTCAGCGACGGCGCCGTGGAGGGGGGCGCTCGGTGTAGCTTTCGGACGCCCCGATCTTCTTGAGCACCCAGGAGGCGGGGCGCCGGGAATGTTTGGAATGGATGTGGAGATCGGCGCGGGTGACGGGTTTCT
>JAABTD010000409.1 GCA_011390065.1 Desulfobacteraceae bacterium | reverse complement strand
GAGAAAATGATGGAAAAGGCGCGGAAGGGGCTGGTGAGCGCCAGGGAGTCGTTAAAACCGTAAGAAACGACGCACGGGGTCATCTTTCTGCCGCGCCGGCCATTTTCTGGATATCCCGCAGATACTCTTCGGACCGGTCGAGATAAAATGCGAGGGCCTTCATGAAATTTCGGCCCACCACGCCGTCGATGAACATCTGACTGATGGCCTTGTGCCGCTGAAGAACCGTTTGAGTTCGCAGGAAGATCTCCCGTTCCTCCGGCGGCATGGTCCGCAGAATGCGTTGCAGGGCGCTGCGGGATCTGGGCTGGTACATCCAGAAATAAAGCAGGTCCAGCGCGTTGATGATGAGGATCTTTTCCAGTTCGATGGCCTCGGCGTTGTGGGACATCTGGACTTTCCGGGGCGAACTGAGCAGTTTCAGCACCTTTTCCTCGGGGAAGAGCAGTTCCAGTTCGGCATAAACGTCGAAAAGTTGTTTCAGCTTTGACCGATATTCACGGTACCGCCTTCGAATATTCTGGAATCGGTCGGAACCGCCTTCGATGATCCCGGCCACGCAGTCCGAAGCCAGCTTGGAGATGACCGCAGCCCATTTCTGGAGAACGTCGTCGACGTTGACCGCGCCGGAAAAGGCGAGCAGCCCGCCGAAGGCCATGTTAAAGAGCACTGCGAGGGGAATCGACAGGATGCTCCGGAAAAAATTGGCGAAAACCGCCCCTTTGGGGAACCCGCGGAAGATGTTGTGACCGGAGATGTAGATGCCGTTGGCCAGCGCCATGAGGGCATAGAGTTCCACCGGATGGGAGGCGGTGGTGATGCCGAGCCCTTCGGAGAGCGCCACGGTTTTGACGACGAAATCGAGCAGGGGAACGGAAAAGCCGGTGTACAGCAGTGAGTCGGTCAATCGTTGCCAGCTCACATAGTCGTTCCACCGCAACAGGGGCGACCGCCGGATCCCGCCGCCGCCCAGCACCGACTGAAGGATATTGCGCAGCCCGGTGATGGAAAACCAGATGGGCGCTCCCAGATAGGCCAGGACCCACCAGTCGTAGGTGAAAAAGAACGTGGCAAAGGCCGGAATGAACCCTGCCGCCACCTTCAGTCCGTTTTTCAAGTTCGTTTGCAGATACTGCCAGGACAGCCGCGGTCGGGTCCGTCCATCTGTCGCGTCGTCCGGGATGATGCGGTTGGCGTAATGTGAATGGATGCCCCCCAGGGTGACGATATTGCCCGGGGTCTCCATTCGGGCCGAATCCTCCTGAACGAACCAGTCCACGCGTTTTTTCTGGAACAGACGGCGCAGGGCGGACAACCGCGGCAAAACCTTGCACACTCCCCGGAGAAACGGATTGACGCCATCCTGTGGAATGTAGGTTGCCTGCCGGAAAACCCTCATGGTCATGGGGATCACCAGGCGGGGATGGCGCCGGGTTCGCCGCAATTCCCCCTGAGCCCGCTGGGGAAGGGTTTCCTGAACCGCCAGCCCCATGCCGTGGAACCGCCGCGACTGCCCCGTGGAATCGGATCCGATCCGGGCCTTGAGGGGGGCGCCTTTGTACATGGACTTGAACAGCGCGATATCGTGGAGGATGCCGGTGAGTTTCTCGACCCGTCTCGCGGCCGTCGACCCGTCAAATTCCGAAAGCCGTTCGATGGCGTTCCGGATGATCCGTTTCAGCGCGATGGCGTTGCCGTCATTGAGGGCGGCCTGGATGTCGCAAATTTCCGCCAGATGGTCCGTTTTGCCCGCCACATAGTCCTTCAGATTGAAGATCTCCAGCCGGGTCACGTCCCCCTCACAATCGTAAAGCACCTCCAGGACATCGGCGGCATCCAGGTTGCTCAGATTGAGGGTGATTCGATAGCCTGAATGGATCGCCGACAGTTTCCGGATCAACTGGTAGGGGGACAGGCGCAGCATTTCCGGCATATCCGGATCATCCCTGGGAATGATGGGATCGGGAAGGTCGGGGTTCTTTTCCGGATATAGATAGGTCTCGATGATATCGTCCGGCTCCAGGGCGTCCATGGCCGCCAGGACCTGCTGATCCGCCTCCCGTTGCCCCTTGTCAACCGATTCTTTCCGCTCCTGGAGTTCCTTTGCCCTTGACCGCATGGGGGAGAGCATCCGGTTGAGGATGAAGCGGCCCAGGTGGACCAGCGACGCCTGTCCTCCGCCCACAAAAGATCGAAACGCCCTGGGGTCCAGGGGCGCCATTTCAATGCCGAACCGTTGGCTGATGTCGCGGCGGTGGACTTCGTTGAACCGATCCAGCAACGCCAGGATATGCCGCTGCTGGTATTCCGAAACCATCCGCCCCTGGGCCATGAGGTCCATGGCCGGCGCTTCCGCGAGAAAGCACAGATAGGCCTGGGCATCGGCAAACCCCCGGGGGACCCAGATGAGCTGGACGTATTTGTCCCGCATGGGCGCCGAAAACTCGATGCCGATACGAACGTCCACTTCCATGATCCGGGCCGCCTCGATCAGTTCGGTGGCCGAGCCGGGAGTGATATGGTTGTAGAAGATGACCCGGAGACGGCGGATGCCCTTGACCCAGGCATCCATGATCAGGTGAGTGGAAGATTTGCGGCCCTTGGTGTTGGCGTCGTGGACATGGTCGTCGAAAGCAACCTGGTTCCACTCTTCTGGCATCTCCAGCAGATGGTGCCGCCGCATGAGACGGCGGATGATGCGCGGCTTTCCCGACGCCGCGGTCCGGAAGTCGTGGGCCAGCTCTAGTTGACGGCGCTCATTTCCGTGAAACCTGACCAGGTCCTTCATGATTTCGATGAGCACCCGCGCGGTGTTGCGGGGCATGGGCCCTTCGGCGGTAGTCAGCACTTCCTCGCGCAGGGTCCGG
>JAABTD010000201.1 GCA_011390065.1 Desulfobacteraceae bacterium | reverse complement strand
CATATCGGGATTTTCTTCGTAAAAAGCCTTGGTCTCCGCATCGGTGATCGTTATGTTCTTACCCACTTCCTGTTCGATGACCTTTTGGATCATCAATCGCTGAGCGATCTGGTCTTTCAATGAATCCGCCGTGATGCCCAGTTGGTCGAGCATGGCCTGGAACTGCGCTTCGTCGGGGAATCGCTCTCTCAGCTCGCTGAACTGTTCCTCGATGGCTTTTGGATCGGCTTCAACGCCTTTTTCCTTGGCCACCTGGTAGAGCAGTTCACGGTTGATCAGGTTTTCCAGGATTTTTTTCTTGATTTCGGTCAACTGCTCTGCTTCGGGCTTCTGGCCGCTCATGGCCATCCGCTGGAGAAAGGGTTCCAGTTCACTCTGGAACTCTTCCTGGGTGATGACCGCGCCGTTGACCACCGCCAGTTTCTCGGAACTTTCATTTTGATCCGCGGACATGGCCGGCAGGGACAGCGCCAGGCCGATGAGCGACGCCATTGCCGCGATCAGCCATTTTCTGTTGAGGTTCTGCATCTAAAATCTCCTTTCGTAAAAAAATTCCCCCTTTAAGTGGGGGCTTGCAGCAACATAAGAACGCAAAAATAAAAAAGCAAACTTTTTATGAGAAGCCGATAGCCCGTCCGATGATGATAACGGAACCCTCTGTTTTCATAAGATTCCGATGGCGTATGGCCGTGATGCGGCAAATCCGCCGGGGGCTATGTCTCTTTTCCTTTCATCTTCTGGATCTTTTCATTGTAAAAAGCGATCACTTCCCGGCGGTTGATCATACCGATCAGGATCCCATGATCATCGTCCCGAACCACCGGGAGACTGTCGATGTTCTTTTCGGTGAATTTTTGAAGAACAGAGTTGAGGTCGTCCGATGGCGTAGTGACGATAATGTCGGATGTGCAGATATCTTTCATTCGCACCAGGTGTTCGATGCCGTCTGAAAAAAGGACGCCCCGAATGTCCGTGCTGGAAAAGATCCCCACCATCCGGCCTGCGGCGTCCATGACCGGGAAGTAGTGCTGCTTGGTCTCGGAAAAATATTGCTTGAATTCCTGGAAGGTCATCTCCTGTGGGATGAGATTCACTTTTTTAACCATGTGCATCAGATCGGTCACCCGAAAGGTCTGAAGGATGTCGACGAAAAATTCGCCGGTGTGGGCCGGAGAGGCGATTTTGTTTTTCACCTGCTTGACATAGATGGTCCAGCGCTGGGAGGCCAGGTAGGCCACGGAACAGACCAGCAGGCTGGGAAGGAGCAGATGATAGGAATTGGTCATTTCGCTGACGAAGATGATGGTCGAAATGGGGGTGTTGGAAACGGCGGTGAAGAAACCGGCCATGCCGACGATGACAAAAGTGCCGGGATCGGTGATGACCCCGGGCAGGAGCCCGTTGAACACCCGGCCTACCACGCCCCCCATGGCCCCGCCGATGACCACCGACGGCCCGAAAACCCCTCCGGACCCGCCTGATCCGATGGAGAATGCGGTGGTCATGACCTTGCCGAACGCCAGCGTCAGCAGAAACGGGATGGTCAGTTCGTTGAAAATGGCCTGCTGGGCAAATCCGTATCCGAAGGCCAGGGTATGGGGCAGAAAAAAGCCGATGATGCCGGTGCACAATCCGCCGATGGCCGGCTTGATGTGGTTGGGGATGGGGATGCGCTTGAAAAGGGCGGTGATGCCGTAAAAGGCCTTGATGTAGAAAATCCCCATGCCCACCAGCACAAAAGCCAGCACCAGGTAAGGGCCCAGCTCCAGGGGGTTCCGGAATTTGAAATAGGGCGCGTCGAAGAGCGTGCCCCAGCCGAAGACCAGGCAGAAGATGCAATAGGCCACCACGGAGGAGATGCCGGCGGGGATGATGACCTCGGATTCAAACTCCGGGTCCCGGTAGAGCACCTCGGCGGAAAACAACGCCCCGGCAAGGGGCGCCCGGAAGATGCTGCCCACGCCCGCGCCGATCCCGGCCGCCATCATGATCCGCCGTTCCCGATCGGAGAGGTTGAGCCGGGTGGCCAGAAACGAGCCGAAGCCGGCGCCGATCTGGGCGATGGGCCCCTCCCGGCCGCCGGAGCCCCCGGTGGTCAGGGTGACGGCCGAAGCGATGGTCTTGATGATGGGAACCCGGCTTCGGATAAAGCCGCCCCGATGGTGGTAGGCGTCGATAGCGGCGTCGGTGCCGTGTCCTTCGGCTTCCGGAGCGAAGGTGTAAACCAGCCAGCCGCTGAACAGGCCGCCGAGGGCGGGCAGAATCAACAGCAGCCAGCGGTTGAAAGGGGTTTCGGTGGGGGGCAGCAGATGATGCTCGCCGGCGGGCGCCGGGGGGCGGTAACCGGCGATCATGTCCATGAAGAAATGGACGCCCAGTTGACACAGGTAGTGAAACGCGATGGAGCCGATCCCCGCGATGACGCCGATCAGAACGAAATAAAAAAACCATTTTCCGGCGTAGGCATAGGACTCTTTACGGAAGTTGAGCCTGGCGAGGGCGTTTTTCAGGAGCAGCGGCATGCATCATCCATCAGGATTGCGCTTCCAGTTCCTTGATGCCCTTGTAGATAAAATCGAACAGATCGGGAATGTTCCCTTCGTCCACCGAAGAGAAGGCCACCCGGATATCCTGTTTGCCCGTAGCGATGAGGCCCACCCGGCAGGTGTCCAGGAGATGAACCCGGAGAGTTTCGGCTTCCACCGTCTTGAGCGCCAGGCACATGAAGTATCCAGAGTTGAAGGGATACGCGTCCCAAGCGTCGGCGTACCGGGGATTCTTGACCACTTCTTTGACCTTCAAAGCTCTTTTCTTGAGAATGGCGACCTTATCCTCCCGCTCGGCGTAGATCGCCGGCGTCTGGAGGGATTTTTTCACAATGGACTGGCTCAGGTGGCTCGCATTGGAGATGGTTCCCCGGATGTTGCCGGCGGTTTTTCGTTCCAGGGCGTCGTAGAAGGCGACCGGTTCCCCATCCAGCCTGGCGCCGTAGGTGATGAATCCCACCCGGAGGCCCCAGACGAACAATTCCTTGGTGGCCCCGTCCAGTTTGACCGCCAGCAGGCGGGGGTGGCGGTCGCACAGCCGGGCAAAAAGGGATTCCCCGATGGCGGTTTCGTCGTAGCGGAGCCCGAAATAGGCGTCGTCTGTGACGGCCACAACGTTGGTTCCGCCCTCGGCGGTCGCCGTGAGGATCTCCGTGATCCGGGCGCCTTCGGATTCGCTGATGGTGTATCCGGTGGGATTGTTGGGGAAATTGAGAAATACCGTCACTTTGTAGTTGGTTTCCGCCTGGCGGCGCACGGTTTTTTCGAAAGCGTCCAGGTTGAAATCGCCGCTATGGGTGAACATGGGATGTTGGACAATATGGGCGTCGCCCCGCACCGACAGGGCCAGAATGTTGTTTCCCCACATTTTATCCGGAAAGATCGCCACGTCGTCCGGATCCAGAAACAGGTCGGCGAAGACGCTGATGCCGTGGGTAATGCCGTTGGTCACCACCGGCAGGCTGACGACCTTGCCGGTGAGGGAGGGGTTTTTTTCGTAAAGCTTTTCCCGCCACAACTGGCGCAGGCCGGGGATGCCGAAGGAGGAGGCATAGGTGAGACTGTCGCTGGGCCGTAATTTTTTTTCGTTGAGGAACGACATGACCGTGGGCAGGCACATGGTCCGGAGGTCTTCAGTGGCAATGCCGATGGTGGCGTTGAACTTGTCATAGGCCTTCTGGCGGGCTTCGGCGCTCTGGCTCAGAATCCCTTTGGGGAAATAGATGCGGCGTCCGAGTTTGGACATCATCTCCAGGACGTGGGGATTGCCCTTTTTGATGGCTGCGTTGAGTTCCTGGGCGATTGGCGTGTGGATCATGGCGCAATATCCTTATTCTTCTCTGTCAAGTCCGAAGGCGGTGTGCAGGACCCGCACCGCCAGCTCCGCCTGCTTTTCCTCCACGACGCATGAAATGCGGATTTCGGAGGTGCTGATCATGATGATGTTGATGTTCTCATCGGCCAGGGATGTGAACATCCTGGAGGCGACCCCCGAATGGCTCTTCATGCCCACCCCGATCACCGACACCTTGGCGATGCTGTCATCCCCCCTCACGCTTTCGGCGCCGATGCGGGCGGCCACTTCCCGTTCGATTTGCAAGGCCTGCTGGTAGTCGGATTTGGGAACGGTGAAGGTCAGATCCGTTTGTCCTCCGGCCCGGGTGTTCTGGATGATCATATCAACGTTGATCCCGGCATCGGCGATGGGGGAAAATATTTTTGCGGCGATGCCGGGCTGGTCCGGCACTTTTTTGAGGGTGATGCGCGCGTCTTTTTTGCTGTAGGTGATGCCGGATACCACCGGCCGTTCCATGTCCTGTTCTCCGTTGACCAGCATGGTGCCTTCCTCCTCGTTGAAAGATGACCGCACAAAGACGGGTACGTTGTGTTTCAGGGCGAACTCCACGGATCGGATATGGAGGACCTTGGCGCCCAGACTGGCCATTTCCAGCATCTCTTCACAGGAAATTCGATCCAGTTTGCGGGCCTTGCTGCAGACATTGGGATCGGCGGTGTAGATGCCGTCCACGTCCGTATAGATTTCGCACCGATCCGCTTTGAGGGCGGCCGCCATGGCCACGGCCGAGGTATCGGAGCCGCCCCGGCCCAGGGTGGTGATGTTGCCCTCGCTGTCGCAACCCTGGAAACCGGCGACCACCACGATGTGGCGATCTTCGACGAGCTTCCGGACCTGGTTGGCCCTGACGTCGATGATCCGAGCGTTTCCGTAGCTGCAATCGGTCACCACTTCCGCCTGAAACCCCAGCAGAGAGCGGGCCGGATAGCCCATGGTTTTCAGGTACATGGCCAGTAGAGCGGCAGTGGTCTGTTCTCCGGTCGCCAGCAACACGTCCAGTTCGCGCTTGTCAGGGGATTGGGTCATCCGGTTCGCCAGATCGATGAGGGTGTCGGTGACTCCTGACATGGCCGACAGAATGACCACGATCTGATGGCCTTGATCGTAATGTTTCGCGACCCGTTTGGCGACGTTCCGGATCCGCTCGATATCGGCTACTGAGGTGCCGCCGTATTTTTGAACAATGAGTCCCATCTCGTCTCCTCAGCAATGCTGTCCATTGTCGTTATAAAACTGAAAATAATAGGTCGATGGGGAATAAAAAGCAAGGAAAAATTCATGGAAGCGCGACGCAAAAAACCCCGCTTTTGCCCAAGCGGGGTTTTGAGGAACTGCCGAAAACAATCGACCCGTTTGCAGGGGCGAAAGATTTTTTGCCTTACTTCTTTTTGTTGGCGCGTTTGGACGCTTTCAGGGGATTGATCTTGGCTTGGGCAGTCGAGACTGCGGATTTAACATGGGACGCCAGGTTGCAATTGCCGACCTGCCAGCGTTTGGCCGGTTCGGGGCTGGCGCTGCAGTACCACCCCGAATTGAATTCGACGGTGCGGTTGCACCCGTTGCAATGCTCCACGATCTCGTGACATACCCCACCATTATAAGAACATCCTTTCGCGGTCATAAAGGGACATTCCTGGCCTGCTCTTACGGTTTTACAAATCATCGCTTCCACCTCCCAAGGTTTTTGGAAAAATAAAATCAAGAAAAAAGGCCTGGGAACCATGGATCCCGGCCTTTTTTCCTGGCTTTTTGCTAAAAAGTAATATTAATAAGTCGAGACAACGTTGTCAAGCTAAAAATAAATTATTTTCCACGGCATCGGGCTCGAGTTTAAAGGCCCGAAAAAGAAGCGGATCCATAATGGCTTCATAACCGGTCAACCGGGCGATGATTTTTTCCTGGTTGTCCAGAAAGGTGATGTCGCCCGTCATTTTTCGGTCCGTGATTTCCCGAACTTCAAGCACTGCGGCAACCCCGTCCCGGGGAAAGCGTCGGCAATACTGCCGGTAGGCGGCGCTGTAAGAGGGCAACGACAGCATCCCTTTCCGGGCATGGCACCAGACAATGGCCATCTGAAAGGCGGCGTCCAGCACCAGGGGATCGGCGACCCATCGGCTTCGGTGAGGATTTTCCATCCATTTTTCCGGGGAGGGGGCCGACGCCAGATCGGCCGCCATCCCGGCATCGGAAATGCCCCGAATTCGCTTGATTCCCCGCAGGGCCCTGCCATGGAAAAGGATCTTCTCATAGACCTCATCGATGGCCGGCGGCTCGTCTGACAAAAAGCGGTTCAGGTCGGGGGCATCGTTTGGGGGCGGGGCCGGCCGGCTGGCCAGGATGGCCCGGGCCCTGGAATGGATCACGTCGGCGCCATCGTGAACCCCGTCCCGAATCTCCACCGCCACCTCGAACCGGCCATTCTTTTTCCGGGCCTTGCCGGCCATGAGCCGGATGAGCTTGGGGGCGCTGTTGAGCTTGATGCCGCTGAGAAGGCGGATATCGTCCAGGCCGTGGAGGACCAGGCCGGGATTTTCATGAAGGGCCCCATGGCTCAGCCATTCGGTCATGAGCGCGAAGGGGACCACCGGATGTCCGTCCAGGACATGATCGCCGAGTATGGGATAGCGCGCCAGGTCGATCTCCCGCTTGAAGGTGAGGGAGAGGGGATCGGGAGGAGAGGGGGCGGCGGCGTCAAATCCGGCGCCGATGAGGACCTCCACGGGGTGGTCATCATCTCCCATCATTTCCTGGAGCATGCACATGGCGCCGGCTTCAGCCGGGATCAGGGCGATCCCGCTGCGCTGGAATTCCCGCTTGACGGCGTCAACGACCATGCCGCCGTCCCACGGTCCCCAGTTAATGGAGAGCACCCGGCATTCGGGACGTTGCGCGGCCTCCTGCCGGGCCATCTTGTTGAGCGTTTCGTTGGCCATGGCGTAATCGGCCTGGCCCGGGTTCCCCAGACGGGCGCTGACCGACGAAAAGAGGACGAGGTATCGGAGCGGGTCGGAGCGGGTCGCTTCCAGAAGCGTCTCCAGGCCGTTGACTTTGGTGTTGTAAACGGCAGAGAAATCCTCCGGGGATTTTTCCACGATGCGTTTGTCTTTCAACATCCCGGCGCCATGGACGAGGGCTTTGATCGGGCCGTGGTTCGAACGGACCCTGTCGAGAACCGCTGAAATCGCCGATGCATCCCGTGCATCCGCCTGAAAATAGATGGCCTCGGCGCCGGCTGCCTCCAGCCGGTGGAGGGTGTTCCGGATCTCCCGGTTGGCCATGCGGCGGCGGAAGGCGTCTTCGAGCTGCACCGGCGAGGGAGGATTCCCGCCGAACTCGTGGGACAGGATGGCTCTTTTCATTTCCGCCGGTTCCTCCAGGGGCGACAACCACGCCGGTTCGGTCGTCGGCGCCGGGGAGCGGCCCAGGAGAATCAGGGTCGGCTGGACATGGGTAGCCAGCACATGGGCTGTCCAGGCGGTGACGCCCCGGCCGCCGCCGGTCATCACGACCACGTCGCCCGGTTGCAGGTCGATGGCGCCCCTGGGATAGGGGGAAGCTTCCAGGGCGAGTTCAAAGCGCTGTTCCCTGTCAAGACCCACTTCCACGGTGCCGGCGGCCAGGGTTTCGGCTGCAAGCGTCTCGGCAATGGCGTCCGTGTCCGTCCACTCCGGCGGGAGATCGATGGCATGGCATCGGACAGCGGGCCATTCCAGGGCCGCGGTTTTGACCAGTCCGGCCAAGCCGCCCTGCCGGGGGAACCTGATGGCGCCGCCGCGAAAACCGAACCCGCCGTCGAGGCGGGAGATCGCGGCAAACAAGGCGCCGCCGGCATCGGCCGATGCCGCCAGGTCGCTGCCGAAGCGTCGGGCCAGCAGGAAGGCGTCTCTGGCAAGCGCCTCATCGGTTTCTTTCCATGCTGCCGCCAGCAAGACGAGACCGCCGACCTCGGGCAGATCGTCGGGCAGATGATCCGGCGTCGGAGGAATGAGCCGGGCGGCCATGCCGTATCGGGAGGTCAGGGTCCGGGCCAGGGCCGCGGCCAGGCCGGCCTCGTCCTCGGTGATCAGAACGGTCCGACCCTCGGGAAGGGTCAACGCCGGACCCTCGGGCCGAGGGGTTTCCCGAAGCGCCACGGTCCGTCGCTGGACGTCGCCGACTGAGAGGGCGGCGGAGTCGTCGGTGGGGGCCGGGTCGGTCCAGCGCTCCTGGGCGCCGGCTTTGCCTGGAGAGGTTTCCGGCGCCGCGGAAGGGTTCGCGCCGGACAGGCAGGCGACAATTTCCCCAAGCGTTCTCAACGTGCCCATCACCTCGGGAGAGACGGATGGAAAAGCCGGCAGCCGTTCTTCCATGGCGGAAAGGATTTCCACGCGTTTGATGGAGTCGATGCCCAGATCGGCCTCGATGTCCATGTCCATGGCGAGCATCTCGGCAGGATATCCGGTCAGGTCGCTGACCACCGCCAGCAGCGTCGGTTCGAGGGCCGCTGCCGGAGAGGCGGAAGACGGGACGGCCTCCGCATGGGCGGGTTTGCCGGCCGGCGGCTCCGGCGGGGCCGGATCGGTTGGGTCCCCTCCTGACGCGCCGGTCAATTGGGCCGCCACCTCGCCGAGGGTTCTCAGTGTTCCCATGATTTCGGGGGAGACGGGGGGCAGATCGGGCAATCGCTCTTCCATGGCGGAGAGGATCTCCACGCGTTTGATGGAGTCGATGCCCAGATCGGCCTCGATGTCCATGTCCATGGCGAGCATCTCAGCCGGATATCCGGTCAGTTCGCTCACCACTTCCAGCAGGGCGGTTTCCAAAGCTGCATCAGTCGGGCCGGGCTCCGACGATGGCGTCGGTTGTACGGACGGCGCCGGCGGGCGCGCCGGTTCCTTTGCCGGAGGCGTCGATGCCGCTGGGGGTTCGGGAGCGGCGGGCGGCGGCGCGGACGCCATCGATTCCGATTCAGGACGCGGCGATTCCAACGGCTGAGGGGTCGGGGCAGGCCTTTCCGGCAGGCCGGTCCCGTTGCCCCTCGTTCCCAGAGCCGCCTCGGCCAGTCGGCGGGTGCTGTGCATCATCTCCTGAAGGGTCCGGCTGGCCTGGGTCTGGGCTTCCAGAAATTTTTCATGGGTCCGGGCGGTCTGGGTCTGGAGCGCCTGCATCGACTGGAGCCCCTCCTGGACGACGCGAAGGGCATCGGCCACCGAATCGGGGTGATTTCGGGCGGTGGGGGTCGGGCTGGACGGGGCGTGATCGGTTTTCATGGCAGTGCGTTTTTCGTGAACGGCCGACGACGGCTTTGCAGCTGTTTCCGGCGGTTCGGATTGGGGGTTTTGGATAGGTTCGGGCCGGGTCGGCGGCTTGGGTGCTTTTTGAGGCCTTTCCGTTCGATAGTTGGCCCCGGAAAGGGGAATGCTCATCCGCTGCCGCAGGGGCGCTTCAGGGGTGGATTCCCACCCGTCGAAGCAGACGGAATGCCCCATGGCGGCCAGCCGACAGAGGGTTCTGGCCAGATCCGCCGGGCCGAAGCGCCGGCCGGCGGAGCCATCCAGGGAGAGCGACTGAACATCCGCATCAGCGAGGATGGTCGCGATCAACCCGGTGAGGACCGTCCGGGGGCCCACTTCCAGGAAGGTGCGGACGCCGGCGTCACGCATGGCCCGGATCTGACCGATGAAATCCACCGGCCGAACGATCTGATCGGCCAGGACCTGGCGGGCCGCTTCCGCTTCGTCGGGGTAGAGCGCCCCGGTGGCATTGGCGTAAACCGCGACGCCGCCGGGTGAAAACGGGGTCTCCGCCAGAACCTGTTTGAAGGGTTCGCGCACTCCCTGCATCAGGGGACTGTGGAAAGCGGCGGATACCGGCAGTCGGGTGCATTGGACGCCTTTTTCCCGGCACAGGACTTCGATCTGCTGGATGTCGGCTGTTTTCCCGGAAACGACGCCCTGCTCGGGACTGTTCCGGTAGATCGGAA
>JAABTD010000200.1 GCA_011390065.1 Desulfobacteraceae bacterium | reverse complement strand
TCAGACGATCGGCCCGCTGTTCGTAGGCGGACCCGGCCCGGCCCCCGGTGGAGATCTGGAGGATCAGGCGGGTGCGTTCTTTCAGACCGCTGTAGATCGCTTCAAAAATCCCATAGTCGGTGGAAGCCGACTGGTCGTCCGGGTTCCGAGCGTGGATATGGAATACGGACGCCCCGGCCGCCTCGCACCGAATCCCGGTTTCGATGATCTCCTCCGGCGCAATGGGGACATGGGGCGTCATCTCCTTGGTGGGCAGGGACCCGGTCGGGGCGACGGTAATGATCAGTTTTTGCATGAATTTTGACCCCGTAATCGCTTAGCCTTGGAAGCATAAAACTTTCAGCCTTTTTTGGAGGTGGATTCCTCCGCGTCGGCATTCGGTCGACTCACCTTTTCTGAACCATGTCCGCCAGGTTCAATTTTATGTCCTTCATCACTTGCACCGGCTCATCCCACCCCATCGTTACCCATTTCTCGCCGCCTCCGGCAACCATCACCTTCCTGGAATTGGTAAATATCCAGATTACTTTCCGAATGCCGAACGCCAGGAGATCGTCGGTTTTTTCGTGGACGTAGTCCATGGCGGTTGTGAAGTTTTCCAGATCCGCTTTGGTGTCGATTTCGATGGCGATTTCCGGCGGTATTTGGAGGTATTTGTTTTCGAGGGGGACATCCTTGAGCGCATCTTTCCGGTAGATGGCGATATCGAGGGCGCGCCAGTCGCCTTTCTTCAGGATGAGGCCGATTTCATTGGTGAATACCTGGTATGCATTGGGCAATTCGGCCAGGAGTTGCTTGATGATCGCCATAATCAGAAAGACTTGCAGATAGCCGCTGCCCATCAGCTCCTCCATGGATTTGTCGCCGTTCAAACAGGCCTTGTAGCCATGGTAATAGATCGGCGTTCCGCAGGACATTTCATAGACCAACACATCGGGAACGTCAGGCGGTGTTCGATCTTCAGTATTTGGATGTTCAAACGGTTGCATGGCCCGAAGTCCTTGATGAAAGATGCAAAGAAACTGGCGGATCAGGAAAGACCGGCAAGAATCGCCTCCTCCGGCGCTTGCCATGGGCGCTCCAAAAACGTCCCCGCCTCATGCCACGTCAGAATGCCGTTGACGGCGGTCAATCCTCTCAATAACGCCGGATTTTCCTTCAGCGCCTCTATTGGCCCTTTGTCCGCCATCTCCATTAAAAACGGCAGGACCTCCATGGACAATGCATGGGACGCCGTATGGGCCACGGACGACGGAATGTTGGTCACGGCGTAGTGGACCACGCCGTCCACCTCCCAGATTGGGTCTTCGTGGGTGGTGTAGCGGTCCACCGTTTCGATGGCCCCTTTGAGGTTGGCGGTGACGTCGACGATGACGGCCCCCTTTTTCATACGGGAGAGGAGGGCGCGGTCGATGAGGTGGCGGTCGCTGTTGGGCGGGATAGTGGCGGTGTTGACCACCATGTCGGCCTCCCGGACATAGGGTTCGATATCCACGCTGTCGATATGGAGGGGCTGGATGTTTTTCGGCAGCAGGGGCGAAATGGCCTGGATGCGCTTCCGGTTGATTTCGAAGAGATAGACCTGGGCCCCTAGCGAAGCGGCGACCTGGGCGGCGCTGTATCCGGCCTGCCCGGCGCCGAAGACCACGACCCGAGCCGGCTCCAGCCCCGGATAGGCGACCAGGCTCCTGCCGGCGCCGCCCTTGTGGTTGCACAGAAACATCATCCCCTGAAGCACGCCGTGCTGGCCGGCGAGGATGCTCATGGGCGCCAGGATGGGCGCGCCGCCGTCCGCCAGTTGGATGTTTTCGAAGGCCACGGCGGTGATCCGCTTGTCGAGGAGCATGTCCACCAAAGCGGGGCGCGTTTCGGAATGGAGGAAGCAGAACAGGGTCTGGCCCTCGCGAAAGACGCCGAAATCCGATTCGATGGGCTCTTTGACCTTGACGAGGATGTCCGATTCTCCGGAGACCGCTTCGGCGCCATCGAGGATTCGGGCGCCGGCCGACCCGAAGGCGTCATCCGGGAACCCCGCGCCGACGCCGGCGGTTTTCTGAACAAAGACCTCATGGTCCCTTTCGGTCAGACGCTTGACGCTTTCGGGCGTGAGGGGGACGCGGTATTCCTGGGGTTTCGTTTCTTTCAGCATGCCGATTCGCAATGGGCCTCCACTGTCATATAGTCATAAGTTTCGGCCTTGATCATCGTTTCGGCCATTTTGGGGCGAACACAAGGTTCGCCCCTACCGAAATCGCCGGGTTGCGCCGTAGGGGCGATCCTTGTGATCGCCCTTTTTTGGCCGGGATCGCCCATTTTGGCCGGGATTTTGATCAATGCCTAAGTTTCTTTTTGGTATATTTTATTTCACATCAATTCTAACGTCAGAGATAGTGGCTTCTGCCCATTCCAACGCCTCGACCTCTCGCTTTTCGTCTTGAGCCATTCGCTTGTATTCATCTTCGAAAATCCGAAGCGCCGATTCCCCGGCTGGGGCGCTGACCTTTTCCTGGCCCTTATTATGTTTCATTGAACCGAAATTTCTGCTGTTTATAGGATCCATTTGCCATCGGCATCATTCCCGGTTTCGACCATAAACCGCACTTTGTCGCCTCACTCGACCATCATTCTTTAGCATTGCGTATATCTTCGATCTTTGAGTGTCAAGGGAAAAGCTCTTATATCAGGAGATTATCCTTTGCGCAACCCCCAAACGAAGGCGACGACGGCAAGGCCGATAAACAGCGAGTCGGCCGCCCCCTGCGGCGCTGAGATGTGCAGATGAACCCCCGACACCAGCAAGGCGGCGGCCACAACCATCCATCCCAGCCGCCGAACGGCGGATTCAAGCCGGTTGACGGCCTTGCGGGTGTCCGGGGCAAGGGCGGTCTGAAAGGTGGCCCGGCCGCTTTGCAGGCTTCGGAGGGTCTCGTCCAGCCGCCGGGGCAGCCCGAAAGACATAAGCCCCAGTTCCGCCAGCTCCTCCCGCCACCGTTTCCGGCTCCGGCGCAATTCCTCGGCGGCGAATCGTTCGGCGTAGGGGATGGTTTTGCCCCAGGGATCGAAATCGGGGTCGAGACTGGCGGCCATGCCCGACAGCATGCCGACGGCCCGCACCACGAAGAGCATATCGGCCTGGAACTGGAAAGGGGCGTCGTAGATCACGTCCCGGTACTCCCGGAGGAAATATTTGGCCTCGTCCATGGCCATGTCCCGGAACCGGCCGATCCGGATGCCCCACATCCGTTTGAACACCGCTTCGTGGGCTTCTTCCAGCCGCTTCAGGTCGGCGTTCTTCAGCAATGCCCCGGCGTCGGACATGGCCCGGACGATGCGGGCCGCGTCCCGGGTCCCCACGCCGATGGCGTATTCCCGGAGGGCCGACCGGAGCCGTTCCGGAATTTCCACCGCCATGCCGAAATCCACCAGCGCCAGTTGAAAGGGATGAGGGGCGCCTGGGTCCGTCACAGGCCGCACAAAGAGATTGCCGGGGTGGGGGTCCACATGGACGAAATAGGTC
Source organism: Desulfobacteraceae bacterium (assembly GCA_011390065.1). Classification (GTDB taxonomy): domain Bacteria; phylum Desulfobacterota; class Desulfobacteria; order Desulfobacterales; family JAABSP01; genus JAABTD01. The sequence continues at coordinate 6,374 of JAABTD010000200.1, read as the reverse complement.
TCGAAGACCTGCCGCATGTAAATAGCGTGGAGCTTGTCCGCCACCTCGGCCGGATCGATGCCGGCGGCTTCCATGCCGGCGAGGTCGGCGATCCGGATGCAGCCCACGTTCTCCAGGGTCAAAACCCGCGGGGTGGCGTAGTCCCAGTAGACCTTGGGCGTCAGCACCTGGGGATCGTCCGCGAAATCGGCGGCGAACCGTTCGATGTTTTTTCCTTCGGCGAGCAGGTCCAGCTCCCGGCGGGTCACCATTGAAAATTCGTCCGCCAGCCAGTCGAGATCGACCCGTTCCCGGACCCGGCGGTACCATTTCAGCCACCCGAAGGCTTGGGCGATGGCCAGCAGATCGGTTTCCACCAGGGCTTCGATGCCCGGCCGCAGCACCTTGACCACCACCGCCTCCCCGGAGTGGAGCCGCACCTCGTGGACCTGGGCCAGGGAGGCGGCCCCTAAAGGCGTCGGGCTGAAATCCGCGAAAAGCCGGCCGATGGGGCGGTCGAAATCCGCTTCGATCCGGGCGATGATCCGCTGGGGCGGTTCAGGGGGAACTTCGTCCTGGAGGCCCGCCAGTTCCGACGTCACCTCCTGGGGGAGGATGTCCACCCGGATGGACAGGAACTGGCCCAGCTTGATGAGCACCCCGCCCATCTCCACGGCCAGAGCCCGATACCGCCGGGCGATCAGCCGCCACCTCCCCGGCGCCGGCGGCCGGAAGCGTCGCAGGACGGGGCGGTTCATGAAGATGTCCCAGAAGATCACATGGAGAAACGCCCCGGCGAAGAACCGGCGCACCCGGCGGTGGCGGCGGGGGTCGATGGCCGGGGCGTCGGACCCGGTCTGGCCGTCGGGAAGGGGCATAGTGGATCGCCGGGTTCCCCCGATCAGTAGTAATACCAGACCGTCCGGTAGTCGGCCGGATTCTCGCCCACGGCCTTGAGCCGCCGGAGATAGTCGTGGATGGAGACATCGGTGTAGACGTAGGTGTCCATGAGGGAAAGTTTTTTTTCCCAGGGATGGAATTCGTAGACCCGTCGGCCGTCGGGCAGGATGGAGATGACGTCGTGGTGCTGGGAGGCCCGCAGGTAGTTTTTCCCCAGCCGGGGCACGTTGAAGACGATTTCGTCGGTTCGGACCGATCCCGGCATCAGGCGGGCCTCTTCGTGCTGTTCCTGCAGCAGTCGGGCGATGGGAACGCGGTAATCGTCGGTCTCCTCCTTGCCTTTGGTGTTGAAGGTGTAATAGGGGGTGACGCCGATGAGCCGCAGCTTGTGGCGGAGCAGGGCGGCCTCGAATCGCCGGCTGACGTGAAAGGTGTAGACCAGCTGGTTGTAAACGTCGATGCCGTAGCGCCGGAACTTCTGGATCGCCTCCATGGAAAGCGGCGTCAGCTCGTAGGGGTGTTCGTAATGGGTCACGATGAGGATTTCCCGCCGACCCGGAATGTGGAAATGGTTGATGTCCCGCACCAGCCCTTCGGTGATCCGCTGGGGCAGGGTGACGGGAGTCCGGGTGCCGATGCGGATCCGCTCCACGTGGGGGATCTGGGAAAGCCGGTAGAGCAGGTTTTCGATCCGCTCGTCGGAGAGGAGAAACGGATCGCCGCCGGTCACCAGCACCTCGGTGATCTCCTCCGTTCCGGCGATCCAGTCGATGGCCTTGTCCAGCTTCTTCCGGGAGATGGCGGCGTCGGGGGAGCAGACATCCTCGATCTCCCAGTTCCTCTGGCAGTAGACGCAGATCTGGGGGCAGGTGATGACCGGTTTCAGGATCACGATGTTGGGGTAGCGCCGGGTGACGCCCTCGATGGGAGAGGTGTCGCTTTCCAGCATGAAGTCCATGGAATGATCCCCGATGTCCCGGTTTTCCTTCATCTTCTCGACGTAGTGAAGACTCGGGATCACCTGGGCTCGCACCGCCCGGTCCCGGCCTTCCGACGGGTCTTCGTCCATCAGCGACAGGTAGTAGGGGGTGATGCCGAAGGGGATGTTGTACCCCCTTGCCCGTCTGACCGCCTCGCGCTCTTCTTCGGTGATCCGGACCAGCTCGCCCAGGATTTTGGCGTCCCGGATGATGTGCGCGGCGTGCCATTTCCAGTCGTCCCATTCCACGTCGGTGGCGTTGAAATATTCGAGGATCCGCTGCTTGTTGCGGCTTCGGACCCGGACGACCTCCTCTTCCAGTCCGGTGGGATATCGATCCATGAATTTCCGGGCGTTCCGGGCCATCCGGGAGAGATCCTCGGAGCGGAGCCGGGCGGCCCTCCGGCCCTGGTGTTTGACGAACCCCGGGATCCGCTCCGAATAGATCTGGGTCTGGCCCTTGACGGCCCGGAGCAGGTGGGACAGTTCGTCGAAGAAGCCGGGGCCGGGCAGGTCCCGGCCGCGAGGCCCTTTCTCATGGAGGATGTCGTCGATGTACCCGAGCAGACTGAAGCCGGCCAGCCGTTCGCTGCGGCTGGCGAGGATGGAGCGGAGGACGTTGACCCCGCTCCGGCTCAGGATCCATTCCAGGGGCGGGATGGTGGGCTCGTCTTCAAAGGCGGCGTTGAGCATGTCCGCCAGAAAATACCGGATCCGACGCCGCTTTTCCGCGATGTCGGCATCGGTCAGGAGGATGTCCCGGATCGCGGGCGCGATGTCCAACACCTTCAGCAGCTTTTTCCGGATATTCGCCCGCTTCATTGGGTCTGCTCCTTTTCGGGATGGCGCGGTCGGCCGGCTTGACGGCCGGCCCGGCGGCGCATTCCCCAAGTCAGAAATAAGAGTCCAAGGATGCTCATGAGGGCCGTGGCCGCGCCGATGGCGGCGATGCCGTAGAGGGTCCAGGCCCATCCGCCCAGGAGGGCCCCGCAGAACCGGCCGGCGCTGGCGGCCCCGAAATAGCCCGACATCATGGTGGCCCGGGCGTCGGGGAGGATTTCGGTAAAATAAGAAAGCCCCACCACGATGGTGAACTCGACGGCCACGAACAGGCAGAAGATTCCCGACAGGGCCGCGATCAGGGAGCCTTGCAGCAGGGGGAGCAGGCTGTAGAAAGCGGCCGATATGGCCGCCCCCGTCATTAAGGAGCGTTTCAATCCGAAACGGTCGCCCAGGGCCGCGGTCATGCCTTCTCCGATGAGTTCGGCGGCCCCGATCACGGTGGTGGCCATGCCCAGAGCCACCAGGCCCAGGCCGAAATCCTTTTCCAGCCAGGCCCCATAGACCACGAAAAAGACGTCGTTGGCCCCGTTGAAGAAAAATGCGAAGGCCAGGGCGCCCAGGGCAAGGGGCTCTTTGCGGAGGCGGCCGAAGGCGGCGAACATTCCGGGGCGGTTGGTGGATTGGACCGCCCTTTCGGCGGCCCGCGCCTGACCGTTTTTCGGGAACAGCCGGACCAGCGCGATGAATCCCAGAATTCCGGCCCCTCCCAACGCCAGAAAAGGGGACCGCCATCCGAATCGGGCGATGAGCAGCCCCATCAGAGGGATGCCGATGAGAGATGAACCGGCCCAGCTCATCTCCATGATGCCGATGGCGGTTCCCCGGCGTTCAAAAGGGACTTTTTCCCCCACGTAAGCGAGGATGGAAGGGTCGAACATGGCCTTGCCCAGTCCGGCCAGGAACAATGCCAGGAGCACCGTCGCGTACATCGGAAACAGACCGGCCGCAAACATCCCGATGGCCAGGACGCTCAGTCCCGACAGAAAGAGCGTCCGGTAGCCGTATCGGTCCGCCAGGGGGCCGAAGACCACGCTGAGGATGCTGGTCGCCTGGTTGACCGCGATGATGGGGGTAATGGCCGTCAGCGGAACGTCCAGCCCCCGGCTCAGGGCCGGGGCAAACGGATAGGCGAACCGTCGGGCGGTGTTGAGAAACAGCCGGCAGACCGAGGCGGCGATCACCTGCCAGACGGCGCTGGAACGCAGAATAGTTGACGCCACGGATCAGCGCCCCTTCGCTGATCGGATAAAACAGAAAGGGTCGTTCTCTTCCACAGTGATCTCCACGGCGTCCGTGTCGGTTTCGCCATCTTCGTCAGTGACGGTAAGCTGGAACGTCAGGACAATGTCTTCATCGTTGTCATCCAGTTCCGGGGCGTCGAAGAAGGCCGCGGCGGCGGCGGCATCCTCCAGGGTCACCGACGCGCCCCCGGTCTGGGACCAGCTGTAGCTCAGGTTGTCCCCTTCGGAGTCGCTTCCGTCCAGTTCCACGCGGTCTTCTTCCTCCACGGTTTGATCTTCGCCCGCGTTGGCGACGGGATCTTCGCCGTCGCCGCCATCCCCACCGCTCTTTGCTCTGCCCGTGTGCTTCCGGTCCCGCCCCAGCATGGGCCAGTCCCCAGCGGCCAGACCGTTGCTGTTGGTTTCGATGGCCAGCAGATGCCCGCTTCGGGAACCGATGTAGAGGGCGCCGTCCGTTCCGATGGCCGGGGAGGAGCGGCCGGCGTTGACTTCGGCGGACCATTCCAGATCCCCGTCAGGGGAAACGGCGTAGAGGAGGCCGTTGGTGGAAGCGATGTAGATGGTTCCCCCGGAGCCGACCGCCGGCGAAGCGATAATGGCGTTTCCAGTGGGAAAGCGCCATGCCAGGTCTCCCTCGTCGGAAAATGCGTAGAGGAAACCGTCGGCAGACCCTGCAAAAATCCGGCCCTTTAGCCCGATGACCGGGGCGGCCACTGCGCCATCGGTCTGGTAGCGCCATTCGAGACCGCCGTTTTGCCCCACCGCGTAAAGGAACCCCCCGCCGGCGCCGACATGCACGATGCCGTCGGCCGCGATGGCCGGCGCCGTCGGCGCGCCGACGGTTTTGAACCGCCATTTCCGCTCCCCGCTTTCGGTAACGGCGTAAAGGAATTCATCGGCTGACCCGGCATAGACCGCGCCGTCGCTCCCCACTGCCGGTGGAGAGACAAGCCCGCCTGTGGTGTAGGTCCACCGCTGGTTTCCCTGGCCGTCGGCGGCATGGAGCTGGGAATTGCCCGATCCCACGTAGATGGCGTCGCTGTCGGCAATGGCCGGGGTCGTGACCACGCCGAAGCCGGCGCCCATGGTCCATCGGGCTGCGCCGTCCGAATTGACGGCCACCAGATTGCCGTTGGCCGATCCCATATAGATTGTCCCGTCGGCGGCGATGGCCGGGGATACCGACTGAAGGATGCCGCCGATAAACAGCCGCCATTTGAGGCCGCCGTCGGCGTCGATGGCATACAGATATCCGTCGTCCGCCCCCACGTAAACGGTCCCGTCGGCGGCGATGGCCGGGGAGCTGTCAATGGGGCTTGCGACGTTGAAAGACCAGATGATGTCGCCGGGGGCTGCGGTCGACCCGGGCGGAAAAGCGACGACATGCCCGATCATCAGCAGCAACAGGATAAAGGGGCGATGGCCAGGAAATTTCATTGGATCTCCTTCAGGAAAAAAGGGCAGCCGGTTTGGCGCCGGATCGATTGTCATCATAACAGCATTCGCATACTGGAACAATCCTTGTTTGAGGATCGCGCCAGGCCCCGTGAACCCCCAATAATGGATTGACGCGGATGAAAAGTCCACCTAAAATTACCGGCATTGCGCACCGATTCCGAACGCTGGCGGGAACCGGGCCGCGGACTGCCAACCCATCGCCGACAAAAGGAACCTCCCATGCCGAAATTGAACACCCTCCGGTCGAAGTTAATGCTCATATTCCTGGCCATCGGGCTTGTCCCTTTCAGCATACTGGGCGCCGTGAGCATCCTCCGTTCCCGGGCCGCCCTGGCCGATGCGGCGTTTCAGACCCTGGTGTCGGTCCGGGAAAACCGGTCGTTCCAGCTCATTTCCTATTTCGAACGGTTGTCGGCCAATGCCCGGACCCTGGTCGGAACCCAGGAGATCCGAACCCTTTACGACGCTTTGCACCAATACCATGAGAACATGAATATCGGACCGGACGAGGATTACATCACCGATCATCCGGTCTATGCCCGGATTTTGGAGGTCCAGGGCGCCTTTTTCCGGGATTACCTGGAACTGGCCGGTTTCTACGATATCTTCCTGATTTGTTCAGCCCATGGCCATGTCATGTTTTCCGCTACAGAGGAAGACGATCTGGGGAGCAATTTGCGCACCGGCGCCTATAAAGATTCCGCGCTGGCCGACGTGTGGCGAAAAGTGGTCCGAACCGGAACGGACGCCATGGTCGATATGACGCCCTACGCGCCCAGCGGCGGTTTGCCCTCGGTATTTCTGGGAACGCCGATCCGGGACGGGGACGCCCTCATGGGGGTTATCGTCTTTCAGGTGGGCGTCGACGAGATCAACCGGATCATGGCCGGCCGGGCCGGCATGGGACGCACCGGGGGAAGTTATCTGGTGGGGCCGGAACGCCGCCTCCGGTCGGATTCGGTGCTCGATCATAC
>JAABTD010000199.1 GCA_011390065.1 Desulfobacteraceae bacterium | reverse complement strand
CATGGGCGTCAGGGACGGCGCGGCGTCGTCGGTGATGAAGTAGAAGCGGAAAAGCTTTTCGGATGAATGTTTCGTCATTATCGTACCTCTAAATCCTCAAAGTCCCGAACCCAGACATCCGAGGTTCTCAAAACCTCGGAGGTCTTCGTATGATTCGATCATTCAGAGCATAGGCGGCCAAGAGAGTCAACCTTCAAAACCGATTCCGAAAAATCGACCCGGATTTCACACATCAAGGCGGCCGAGTCCTGGCCATATCTTCTTGATGACTTTGGCGAATGGGCCCTCGATATAGGCCCTGATCTCAACGTCCGTCCCCGTTTGCGGATGACGAAACCGCAATGCCGCGGCCGCCAGCAACAGCCGATGGCACCCGAGATGGTCCCGGAAGAACCGGTTGTGGACGCCCACGCCGTATTTGGTGTCGCCGACGATGGGGTGACGGAGGTGGCGCATGTGGCGGCGGAGTTGATGGCGGCGACCGGTCCGGGGGTGGAGTTCGACCAGGGAATAGCGGGCCGTGGGGTATCGGTCAACGGCGTGGGGAAGTTCGGCCGTGGTCAGACGCCGGAAATCGGTGACGGCGGGATATGCCGAATCTCCGATCTGACCTTGAATATGCTGATCCTTGATCTCTTTCAGCGGATAATCGATCGTGCCGCTTTCATCGATATATCCCCGGACCACGGCGAGATAGGTTTTCCGGACCCGTCCCGATTTGAACAAGTCGGCTGTCGCCCGGGCCGTTTCAGGGTCAAGGGCGAAGAGCAAAACGCCGGAGGTGGGTTTGTCCAGGCGGTGGACAGGGAAAACCCGCTGACCGATCGCGTCGCGAACCATCTGAAGCGCAAACCGGGTTTCGCGAGGGGCGATGAAGCTCCGGTGGACGAGCAGCCCGGCCGGTTTATGGACGGCCACGAAATGGGTGTCCCGGTAGAGGATATCCAGGTCCGGTTCGGCGTTCGTTGATCCGCCCATCACGGCTCACATCATTGACCCGTCGCCCAATTCGGCTCCGGTATTTCAATGGTTGTCATAAACGCATCCGGCTCGAACGGCACTTCGAGAGACAACATATCCTCGGCGCCAACCATCAGTGATTCAATCAATTCATCTCTTGTTTTTTCCTGGGCGTTCACCCCTGGCAAATCCACCAGCCAACCGATCCACCATCCGTCCACTTTCTTGATGATCGCACGATATTTCATTCTTTACCTCACAAATGGAATTTGAAGATCTTTGCAAATCTTCCTTGCCAACTCGTCGACGATTTCACTGTGTCTGGGTACCTGCGTCTTGAAGGATTCTCTTTGAAAAATACTGTGCCTTCTGCCTTCACGCAAGAAGAAAGCGCCGTGTTTATTCAAATGTTTTATCAGTTTGTTGCGCTTCATTACCGTCCTTTTCACTCCGGCTTGAAGATGCCGTCAGCTGCCCCGATACCGAATTAACCCCTCCTGGGCCGTCGAGGCCACCAGCACGCCGTCGCGGGTGAAAACCTTGCCGAAGTTCATGCCGGTGGCGCAACAGGCGCTGGGGCTTTCCATGACGTAGAGGAGCCAGTCGTCCATCCGGAAATCCCGGTGGAACCACATGGCGTGGTCGAGGCTGGCCACCTGCATTTGGGGCTCCCAGAAGGTGTGGCCGTGGGGGTAGAGGGATGTGGCCACGAAACTGTAGTCCGACGCATAGGCGAGCAGATATTTGTGGACCGACAGATCGTCCGCCATAGGTCCGATGGCCCGGAGCCAGGCGTATCGAATGGGCTCCCGTTTTTCCGGCGCGAAGGGGTCCACCGGGTTCACCTGCCGGATTTCGATGGGTCGTTCGCAGGTCAACCGGACCCGGATCGGTTCGGGAATCCGGTCCTTGACCTTTCGGGCTTTTTCCAGGTCGGAGATCAGTCCTTCGGGGCCGGGCACGTCCGGCGGCGGAGCGGCCTGGTGGTCGAAACCGGCCTCGGCGATGTGAAAGGAGGCGGACATGGAAAAAATCGCTCTGCCCTTCTGGATGGCCACGACCCGGCGGGTGGTGAAGCTTTTGCCGTCCCGGATGGGATCGACATCGTAGACGATGGGCCGCTTGGGATCGCCCGGCAGCAGGAAATAACCGTGCATGCTGTGGACGCTCCGTTCCGGATCCACGGTCTGGGAGGCCGCCGACAGGGCCTGTCCCAGCACCTGGCCGCCGAAGATGGCGCCGAATCCCAGATCCTGGCTTTTTCCGCGAAAAATGATCTCCTCGATCTTCTCCAGCTTCAGGAGATCCAGCAATTCCGTCAACACGCTGTCTTCCCGCACGCATTCCGTCATGTGTCCATCCTTCCCGCCGTCGCGGCCGCGGGCCGGCGCCCGTCGGCCCGTTTGAACAGGTTTAACGCCAGCAGCACCAGCACGGCCGACCCTGCGGACGTAGCCGCCAGCACCCGAATCTTGTCGTCCCAATCCTGCGAAATCACCCACATGGCCACGCTGCCGCAGGAAAAATAGGTAAACATCATCAACGACGAGGCCGCGCCCACGTCGGTTTCCACCTGATCCAGCACCAGGCTGTTGGCCAGGGGGCGGGAGATGCCCAGGCAAAGCGACATGACGGCCATGGGAATGGCCATGCGCCACGGCGTTCCGCCGCCCGCCGCCAGCATGACGAGGCCGCCCAGAAAAACGCCCGTGAACCCGGCCGTCAGGATGGCCATGCTCGGAAACCGCTTCAGCAACCGCGCGCAGGCGTAGAAGCCCGCCATGAGGGCCACGGCGTTGAAGGCGAAAAAATAGCTGTAGACCTGTTCGCTCAGCCCGAACCGCCGGATGTAGATGTCGGCCGATCCGCCGATAAAGGAAAAGAGCGGCCAGATGCCGAAGGCCATCATCAGGTTGAGGCTCAGATAGCGCCGGTTCCGGAACAGGCTCAGGTAACGGCCCGCCATTTTTATCAGGGGCGTATGGGTCCGTTCCTTCAAGGGCTCCCGGAGGCGGTAGACGCCGTAGAAAGACACCATGCCCAGAATCCCCTGGGAAACGAAAATCCAGGGCCAGCTCAGCCATTGGAGCAGCACCCCGCCCAACAGCGGCGCCAGCATGGGCGCCAGGGCGATGATGACGCCCACGTAGGCGAAAATCCGTTCCCGGTCCCGGGACTCGAAGCAGTCCCGGGCGATGGCCATGGACAGCGACGCGGCCGACGCCGCGCCGGCCCCCTGGAGGACGCGAAAGACGATCATCTGGTTGACGCCCCGGGAGGCGGCGCACAGGAGGCAGCCCACCATATAGACGGCGATCCCCGCCATGAGCAGGGGACGGCGGCCGAACCGGTCGGAAAGGGGTCCGTAAAACAGCAGCGAAAAGCTGAAGCTGAGGAAAAAGGCCACCAGGGTCAGGTTGGCCGCCGCCAGGGAAACGCCCCACTGGGCCTGAAGGGACGGGATGGCCGGCAGGTACATGTCCGTGGACAGGGGCGGAAACGCCGCCAGGAGGGCCAGCAGGGGGATCAGTTTGTTCATCGGGGGGCGGCGTCTTCCCGCGACAGGGCCTCGAACCGCTCGGCTTCGGACTCGTTCCCCATGGATGCATAGATTCGGCTGACCTTCGCGAAGTATTCGGCCCGCTTGGCCGGATCTTCCCGAGCCAGCCCCAGATAGAGTTCGAGGATCGGTACGGCGAGATGACCGGCGTCGAAGGCGGCGTCCGCATAGGATCGGCGCAGTTCGGGATCGGCGCGGCGACCGCACCCGGTGCAGGCGCTGACCAGCTCGGCGTAGAGCGGCATCGCTTTTTCCGCCTCTCCCCGGGCTTTATGGATCTCGGCGAGGGCCCGCACCACGAATTCGTTCCGGCCGTTCTCGTCGATATACGATTGATAATACGCCTCGGCCTCGTCCAGTTTTCCGGCCTTGACCAGGGTTTCCCCCTTGAGAATGGTAATGGTCATGCTGTCCGCCAGCGCTTCCGGGCACTCTTCCAGCAGTCGCGCGGCCCGGTCGTATTCCCCCAGTCCCCAGAGGCTTTCGCAGATGAGGGGGTAGGCCCGCTCGACCTCCGGATGTTCCGCCAAAAACGGTTCGAGAATCTCCCTGGCGGCGTCGTTTCGCCCCATGTTCAGGTAGCAGGTGGCCAGCTCCAAAGGAATCAGGCCGGGCGCGTCCGCGTTTTCTTCGAGGGCTTCGGACAGGTACTCGGCCGCGACATCGAATTCACCCCGGTTCAGGGCCACGAAACCCCAAAGGAAGGTTTCTCCGTAGCCCTCATAGGCGTCCTGCTCCTCGGGCGGCAGGGCGGCCAGCAGGGCGTCGAGGTATTCTTCGTCATCCAGGGATTCCATATCCTCGTCGTCGTCTTCTTCTTCCCACGCCGCGTCCGGATCGTCGCCGTCGTCCGCGTCCCGGTCCGTTTCCCGGAACGGTCGGGTCAGTTCCGCTTTCCGGGATTCGCCGATGGCGTTCAGCAATCCGCCGATCTCGGATTTCAGGTCGTCGCGTCCGGTCAACTCCCGCGCCAGTTCGAGGAGTTCCGCCGCATCCTCGGGGCAATCCGCGTCGATCAGCTCCCGGCCGTTCCGGACATGCTCATCGGCCAGGGCCTCCCGGGCGTCCCGAATCTTCCCCTCGATCCGCGCTTCAAACCCCGGGTCCGCCGACGGTTTCTTTTCGTGCCGATGGCGGGCGTTCTCATATTCGATCTTCGCGTGGCCGACCAACCCGTCGGCCAGTAGGGCGTCGCCCTTCTTCTCGATGTCTTCCGGCGTCTTGCCGGATAAAAAGTTGAACCATCCCATGCGTCGTCGCTCCCTGTTTCGAAATAGGTTCGTTCGATCTATTCTGCGGGAGGGCTTATATCACGGCCGCCGTCTATTGAAAACCTTTCACTCGATGTTCATCTAAATCCCTTTTCCCGTGCGAATTCGAAAATATCGCGGTCTGGTGCATTCAATGGGCCGATACTGGACCAATGCAAGGCTTCAAAACCCAAAGCTTCGAATTCCGATATCCATGCAGGAGACAAATTGACATCGATCAGAATTTTCATGCGCATTCAGCGGAAAGCGGCACTTCGATTTCCTCGACGCGCCATGCGGCGTATGTCAGTGCTTCGTCAATGTCTTCTGGCTCCAGATAGGGGTATAGCGCGAGGATTTCACGCTTGTCGCGGCCCGCGGCGATCATTCCGACAATCATTCCTGCCGTTACCCGCATCCCACGAATGCAGGGCTTTCCCCCCATGACGTTTGGATCGAATGTTATTCTGGTTAGTGGTTTCATGGCGCTCCTTCCTTTTCGGAAAAAGTTTTGTCTTTACATCATAATAAAAAAGCCCCGCCCCCGCAACACGGGAACAGGGCTTTTTTGGCCTTGATCATCGTCTCGGCCGGATGCATCAGCGTCCTTCAGGGCGGTTTGGCCTGTAGGCCGGGGATTCATTCCCGGCCGGCGCCGCTTCTTCGCCTTGCGCATTTTCGCTGATGCGAAATCCCGCTACATGGCCGACTCCGGATGAAACACCCACACGTCTTTCAGATCGTCGTGGAGATACTCCCGTTCATTGGGCCCGAGGATGCCCAGGGACAGGGCCAGGATGGTCCAGAAGTGGATGACCCCGTAGTGGCCGCCGTAGTGATCGCTCAGCTCGTGGATCTGGGCGTGGCAGTTGTGGCATCCGGCGATGATGTAGTCGGCCTTGGTGGCCTTGACCTGGTCGTCCTTGACCTTGCCGTAGGCGAGGCGGGCGTCTTTATAACCGGACTGGAGAAACCCGCCGCCGCCGCCGCAACAGAAGTTGTTCGACTTGTTGGGCGTCATGTCGATGAAGTTCTCCTCGCCCACCACCGCCTTGATCGCGTAGCGGAAATCATCGGCGATGGAATCGCCGAAAGTTTTCCGGACGATCTGGCACGGATCCTGGACCGTGAACTTGATCTTGAGGTCCTTGTTCCATTCGGTGGAGGGCTTCAGCTTACCCTCGCGGATCCATTTGGCATAGTATTCGTAGATATTCTTGATTTCGATGTCGTGCGCGATGTTGAATTTTTTCAGTCCTACCAGGACTGCGAAGGTGACGTGCCCTCATTCGGTGTTGAGGAACGTCTTGCACCCCAATTCCTCCGCTTTTTTCACCGTCGCGCGGGTGATGTGCTCCCACCCTTCGTCGTCGGCCATGAACAGGCAGTAGTTTTCAGCGGCCCATCCGGTGGAGCCGTAGGTCCAGTCGGCCCCGGCCTTGTGCAGGATTTTCCACAGCGGCACCATCTCGTCGGGCTCCGTCACCGGCTCCCGGGAGTTCTGGTTGAGAAAAAACTCCGCGCCCTGTTTGTCGATGGGGGCTTCCATGTCGGCGAACTCGGGCTGGGCCTCGCGGTACTCCTCCAGCACGTCTTCCACCACGAACTGGAAATCTTCGGTGCCGGCGCCCATGGCGCTGAGGCTTTCGCTTTTAAGAGCCATGTCGCAGGACCCGAGGATGCCCTTGGGCCGCTCCTCCCTCGGCCAGCTCTGCCGGGTGTAGAAGGTGAGCTGGGGGATGTTGATCTTCATGGGGCAGGCGTAAACGCAGCGCTGACACATGGTGCACATCCAGGCCCATTCGGTTTTTTTAATCTCTTCGTCCATGCCCAGGGCCGCCATGCGGAGGAATTTTCTCGGGTCCATCCCCTCCAGGCCGGTGGCCGGGCACCCGGACGCGCAAAGACCGCACGTCAGGCAAAGATTGAGATTGCCGCCGTCCGGCAGCAGCTCCGCCACCTTGTCTTTGAAGGCGCTCTTTCTACCGGGTTCGATTTTAATGACGTCTTCTGCCGACATGTTCCCTCCCTAAAAACATTTAAACCCATCGACGCCCGCTTCAACCTGCTGCGTGGGCGCATCCTTGTGCCGGTAGATTCCTACGTTATCATATTTTTTTCCGGATGCAAAACTTTTGAGTAGAAAATACCGTCACGCCGCCGATAGAGGGCGTCGGGCCCCATCACGCCCCGGGAGGTGAGCTGGTCGACGATCATCTCCACGAACCGGATCTGGGGTTCGGTGAGGCTGTCAGGTGGTCCTGGTGGTCGCGCAGGTAAGCCTTGACCTTTTTTCGTACTGCGCGCCGGTCATTTTCGGCATGAAGACCGGGTCTTCCGTGCGAACGCCCAGGACCTCGTCCTGAAAATTGATGTTCGCCATTCCCCGCAACAAAACGCCCGCCCAAGTTCCGTCTCTGAAGCTCTCCGCCTGGCTGAGTTTCCGTTTTACAGTTTTCAGAAAATTATCGACCATAAGAGGTTGTCTTTTTGATTCCTTTCCTGCTCTTATACGCTGTGTAATGCGCAGCATTTTTTTCAACGTCATCTATTGCCGCTCGAAAAGGGTGTGCCCGGGAGGGACCCGAACGGGCAAAACCAAAAAAAGGCTTATGGCGTCAAATCCATAAACCCTTGATTTTCTGGTACCTGGGACGGGAATTGAACCCGTACATGGACTAAGCCATAAGGGATTTTAAGTCCCTTGCGTCTACCTGTTCCGCCACCCAGGCGCATTCTTATGAGCGTTTTATCTTTTAAATCAGTGGTTGTCAAGATGTGCAAACAGCACTCGGAGCGATTTCCTCAGTCCGTTTTCCGGGCTATAAAGCCGATTCGACTGTGAAGGCGTTCAGGACGCCGTGGCATTTGCAGGCGGTGCTCATCAGGACCGGGCCATCGGCCGAAACAACGGCGTCAAGGACCCCATAGAGGTCATGGGGCGTGTATCCGCCGACGCCGGGAGCAAGTTGACGGCTGCGGATAACAATGGAGCGGAAATTTTCATACCGGAAGTCCCGGAGCGTCTGGAAAAGGAGGCGGGGTCGCGGTTTGCCGGTGTAGGAGCAGATGCGATCGGGCTCTGTGCAATTGGCCGGACACATAAAATCAGCGTTGGACAAATAGAGTTCCCCTTTTCTTCCCCACATGGGATTGGGCAACTGTTCCGCCGCCGCCGCCGGAATCGGCATCGATCGAATGATTTTGGGCCCCTCCAATTGACGGCGCATCCAGTCGTAGGCCAGATGAACGGGAACGGCCGGGATGACCCACTTGGGACCCGACATCCGTTTCAGCCGTTCGGATAGAAAATCGACGCCGTCTCTGCATACGATGTTCTCCGATAGTACACAGGCGTCTTCGCACGTTCTCGGATTACTGTCGATAACGATGTAAAGCGCGTTGACCCGTTTTTTCAGCTTGCAAAACGCTCTCAGTCCGAATCTGCCGGCGCCGATAATCCACACATCCATATCGGGCTCGGGGCGCATCGCTGCATCCTTTGCAGGATCGGCGCTCTGCCGGGAGGATGGCAGATAATTTGAAACGAGGTCTTTGCCGGTTTCGGTCATTCCGTGCATATCCATCTCACAGTCGGATCATCGGGGGTTTATATCAGTGAAAATGTCAAAACTTCGGCGGCTTCCACTTGGCGGGGCCTTCGCTGATTTCGAATTTCCGATGCTCCATCCCCATGGGCTCCAACCGCTTATCATACCGCTTCGGAAAACAAAAATCCGGAACAATGTCGGTACCCATGAGCAACAGCCCCAGACCAACAGGCAAGACAACCTGAATCATCAGACAGACGGCGAGCAAATAACCATCACCTTCCAGTATCCCAAACCATCTTCCGCTGGCGATCTCCGACAGCGACGCCGTCGTCACCCGGCCCACGGCATAGAGGAGGACCGCCCCTGAGACGCCAACGATCACGCCGTAGCAAAATATTAGAAGACCGATGGTCTTGGCAACGAGTCTGAAAATTTCCCTGGAAGTCATTCGTCCGCCGATAAGAGCTTGAATTCGTACCTTTTTGAAAGCTACTGCAAGTCAAAAAGACCGCTTAAAAGAAATTGTCTATCATTGTTCTCATTTTTTTTCCACAGATTTTCCAAAGTGGCGCGAACGGACGCCGCCGCCTGGGCGATTTGAAAAATCCGATATTTTGCCCTCCCACTTGAAAATCGGCCGAAAGTTATATATTGTAGAGAGCATCCGGCGCAGGTTGGCGTGCGCCGCTTTACAGTGACAATGGAGGCGCTTCACATGTTTCCCGGCTTTGAAAAAATTGTAGAAGAACGTATTTTAAGGGCTCAGAAAAATGGCGCTTTCGAAGATCTGCCCGGCGCCGGCAAGCCCCTTCGCCTTGAAGAAAACGGCCATATCCCCGAGGACCTGCGGTTGGCCCACAAGATATTGAAAAACGCAGACTGTCTGCCGCCTGAGCTTGAAACCCAAAAAGAGATTCGCCAGACCGAAGAACTGCTGGCGGGCATGGAAGATACCGCTGAAAAATATCATACCATGAAAAAGCTCAATTTTTTAATCATGAAACTCAACACGATCCGCAACACCTCGGTCAACCTGGACATGGACCAGGTCTACATGGCCAAACTCACCGAGCGCTTCGGCAAACCCGGTCAAAACGGCCGGGATCACTCTTAACGGGCCTCTCGAAATTAGATGACGTCTAAAAAAAAGAAAGAAAGAAAAGCGGAAGGCGTTTTCAAAGGCGTCTTCATGGCTTATTTCATCCTCATTTTTCATCTGGTCCTACTGCTGGGACTGGGCAGCATCGTGCTGTTTTTTAGAGGATTTGTTGAATACATGCTCTGGATCTTCCTGGGCGTGACCGCGCTCGTCCTCGGATCCGGGATCTATTTTTTCCAACGCATCCGCAAGGACAAACAGTCCCTGGGTGAAGCGCTCCGATCTCCTGCATTCAAGGACCGGGCCGTGGAAGTCAGCCTGCTGGGCGGGCTGGCATCGGTGCGTCTGGGCGCTCCGATGGCTCAGGGCGGACCTGCCGGACCCCTGCTCGAAAACCCCACGGCGGATCCACGATTGCAGCTGGAAGACCCGACCAGCATGCGGATCCGGGAGCTGAACGCTCTGGCGCGTTTGTTCGAAGACAATCTGATTACCCAGGAAGATCGGAAGA
>JAABTD010000198.1 GCA_011390065.1 Desulfobacteraceae bacterium | reverse complement strand
CCAGCGGAAACCGCCCCGGAAAATCACCTCCCTGGTCCAGGTCATGCCGCTTCAAAAGGGAGATGAGACGGTTTCGGTCAAGGCCATGGGGACGGTGACGCCGGCCCGGGAGGTGAGCCTTAAATCCCGGGTGTCGGGCGAGGTCGTGGCAATCCATCCGGAATTTGCACCCGGCGGCTTTCTGGCGGCCGGAGATGAGGTCCTCCGCATCGATCCCACCGATTATGAACTCGATATCGCCTTCAAGAAAGCCCAGGTGGCCGATGCGGCCTATAAGCTGAAAATGGAGATAGGGCATCAGGCGGTGGCCAAGCGGGAATGGGCGCTTCTCAAGGGGAACAAATCCGACAAGGATGCGGAACTGGCCCTGCGCAAGCCCCACCTGGAAAAGGCCCGAGCCGATCTGGCGGCGGCCCGGGCGGAATTGAAACAGGCTGAAATCAACCTGGAGCGGACCCGGATCACGGCGCCGTTCAATGCGGTGGTGCGGGAACGCCATGTCGAAGTGGGCTCCCAGGTATCGATCCAGGAAACACTGGCCGATCTGGTGGGAACCGATGAATACTGGGTGAAGGTCTCGACCCCGCTGGACCGCCTCGAATGGATTCAGATTCCCAAATCAGCGGCCGATGCCGGTTCCGACGTTGTCATCCGTTATGGAACCGGGGCCCAGGTGCGGACCGGGACCGTGATCAAACTGCTCAGCGACCTGGAAACCCAGGGCCGCATGGCCCGGCTCCTGGTTTCGGTAACAGACCCCCTGGATCTGTCGGATCCGGCGTCCGGCCGAGCGCCCCTGCTCATCGGCGAATACGTCCAGGCAAACATCCGGGGACGCGAGCTGACCGATGTCTTCCGCATCCCCCGGATCGCCCTGCGGGACGGCGAAAAGGTCTGGATCGCCGACGATGACGACGCGCTGGCCATCCATGAGGTGGAGATTCTGTGGCGGGACAGCGATACGGTGCTTTTTAGGGACGGGTTTGAAGCCGCGCCGCGGGCCCGGTTGATCGTTTCCGATATCGCCGCGCCCGTGGAGGGGATGCCGGTCCGGGTGTCGGAAGCGACGGGCGATTTAGAGGATGTGCCCCTGACGGGCGGTGAGACATCGGCAAAGTGATCCGGTCATGAGCGCATCCAAAACCCATCGCCGCGGCCCCATCGCCTGGATGGCGGGCCATTCCGTGACCGCCAATTTATTGATGCTGGTGTTGCTGGTGGGCGGTCTGATGCTGGCCACCCGGATCAAGCAGGAGGTCTTTCCCGACTTTGATCTGGATCTGGTGACCATCACCGTGGCCTATCCCGGCGCCAGCCCCGAGGAGGTGGAGCGGGGGATCGTCCTGGCGGTGGAAGAGGCGGTCCAGGGGCTGGAAGGGGTTGCGGAGGTGACCTCGGTGGCCGGCGAGGGCCGGGCCTCGGTGACCGTGGAGATGATCGAGGGCGAGAACATCCAGAAACTGGCCCAGGACATCCGGAACGAAGTGGATCGGATCACCTCCTTTCCCGACGATGCGGAAGAGCCCCAGGTGACGGTGGCGGCCCGGCGGCGCTATGTGGTCTCCCTGGCCCTTTACGGCGACCAGACCGAGCGGGTGCTCCGGGAATACGCCGAACTCCTGCGGGACCGGCTCATCCAGAACCCGGAGATCACTCAGGTGGGGCTGACGGGCGTGCGGGATTATGAAATCGCCATCGAAATTTCCCAGGACGCCCTCCGGACTTACGGGATCACCCTGGAAGAGGTGGCGGCACGGGTCCGCCGGGCTTCGGTCGAGCTGCCGGCCGGCGCCGTCAAGACGCCCGGCGGCGATGTGCTGGTCCGCATGAATGAGCGGCGGGATTTCGGGCGCGAATTCGGGCAGATCCCCATTATCACCGCCCCGGACGGGACCGAGGTGCTGCTGGAGGACATCGCCGTTATTGACGACGGGTTCGAGGAGACCGACCGCACGGCCACCTATAACGGCTACCGGGCCGTCATGCTGGAGGTGTACCGGGTGGGCGATCAGACGCCCATTTCGGTCTCCGACGCCGTCAAGGCGGCGGTGGCGGACTTCAACCCGGCCCTGCCTTCCGGTCTGTCCGTGGACCTTCAGAGCGATCGGTCCGACATCTACCGGCAGCGGCTGGGCCTTCTGGTGAAAAACGGTTATTTCGGCCTGGGTCTGGTCTTCATCCTCCTGGCCCTGTTTCTGGAAATCCGGCTCGCTTTCTGGGTCAGCTTAGGGATTCCCATCTCCTTTCTGGGCGGATTTTTCATCCTGTCGCCCCTGGGGGTGAGCATCAACATGGTCTCCATGTTCGCCTTCATTGTCTCCCTGGGGATTGTGGTGGACGACGCCATCGTGGTGGGGGAGAACATCTACCACCACCATCAGCAAGGGGCTTCCCTGCCCAGGGCGGCGGTCATCGGCGCGCGGGAAATCACCATGCCCGTGACCTTCAGCGTCATGACCAACATGGTCGCTTTCATGCCGCTGTTTTTCGTGCCCGGCTTCATGGGCAAGGTCTTTTCCCAGATTCCCCTGGTGGTGATCAGCGTTCTGGCCATTTCGCTGGTGGAAAGCCTGCTCATCCTGCCGGGTCACATCGCCCACCAGCGGTTCTCTTTCAACCGGGGGGTGCTGGGGTGGATCTCCAGGGGGCAGCAGCGGTTCGGCCGTCGGTTTCTCCGGTTCGTGGACACGGTTTACGGCCCGTTTCTCGACCGGTGCCTCCGGTGGCGGTACGCTGTCTTTGCCGCAGCGGTCGCCCTGTTGATTCTCACCCTCGGGTACATTCAAAGCGGCCGGCTGGGGTTCGAGCTGTTTCCCAAGGTCGAGTCCGATTTCGCCCAGGCCACCGCCACACTTCCCTTCGGCGCGGCCTTTGCGCGGACCGAAGCCGTGGAAAACCGGCTGGTGGCCGCCGCCCGGACGGTGGCGGCGGAAAACGGCGGCAAAGACCTGGTGGAGGGGGTCTTCGCCCAGATTGACGCCAATGTGGCCCGGGTCCGGGTCTATCTGACGCCGCCCGACCGGCGTCCCCTGTCCACCTCGCGACTGACGGCCCTGTGGCGGGAGAAGACCGGCGAGATTCCGGGGTTGGAATCGCTCCGGTTCGAATCGGATGTTGGCGGGCCGGGCCGGGGCAGGGCCCTTGCAGTGGAACTGAGTCACCGGTCCATGGACGTGCTGGAAAAGGCCAGCGCCGAACTGGCCGAAGCCCTGTCTTTTTATCCCAATGTGACCGACATCGACGACGGGTTTTCTCCGGGCAAGGAGCAGATCGATTTTAAGATCCGGCCCGAGGCCCGGAGCCTGGGCCTGCGATCCCGGGATGTGGCCCGGCAGGTTCGCCATGCTTATTACGGCGTGGACGTCCTGCGGCAGCAGCGGGGACGCAACGAGGTGACGGTCCGGGTCCGGCTGCCCCGGTCGGAGCGGACAACGGAACAGAGTCTGGAGGAGATGATTCTGCGGACCCCCGGGGGACGGGAGATCCCTCTGCGGGAGGCGGTGATCCCCACCCGGGGCCGTGCCTATACCGACATCGTCCGCAGGGACGGCCGACGGGTGGTCACGGTGGAAGCCGAAGTGCAGCCCCGGTCCAGGGCGGGTGAGATTCTGAAGGACGCCCGGGCGGACATCCTGCCCGACCTTCAGCGGAAATATTCGGGGCTGTCCTTCAGCTTCGAAGGACGGCAGGCCGATCAGCGGGAAAGCCTTTCGGCGCTGTTCAGGGGATTGCTCATGGCGCTGATGGTCATTTTCGTGATGCTGGCCATTCCCCTCAACAGCTACATCCAGCCGGCCATCATCATGACGGCCATTCCCTTCGGCATCGTGGGGGCGGCCATCGGCCATCTGATCATGGGCTACAGTCTGAGCGTGCTGTCCGTGTTCGGCATCGTGGCCCTTTCCGGCGTGGTGGTCAACGACTCCCTGGTGCTCATCGATTTCACCAACCGGAAGCGGCAAGCCGGCATGAGCGCCCACGACGCCGTCCACGGCGCGGGAATCCACCGGTTCCGCCCCATCCTCCTCACCACCCTCACCACCTTCGGCGGCCTTTCCCCCATGATCTTCGAAACGTCCCGCCAGGCCCGGTTCCTTATTCCCATGGCCCTGTCCCTGGGGTTCGGGGTGCTGTTTGCCACGACCATTATTCTGATCCTGGTGCCCTGTCTCTACATGGTTCTGGAGGATCTCAGCGGGTTGAGGACAAGATTGGGGTCGGACGGGCGCGTCCCTGCCGATGGGGCGGAATCGCGAATATAAGGCCGGGAACGTCAATGGAAACCATCCAGCAGCGGAGCGCCAATAATATCCGGATTCTCTATGAGCTTTTCCGGAAGACGGCCCAGTTCATGGATGTCGATCGGATTCTGGATCATGCTCAGACGATCTTAAAGGATTTTATGGGGATTAAGGGCTCGGCCGGTTATCTTTTAAGACCGGACGGGGAAAGCATGTCCCTCCAATCCTGGCAGAACCTTCCTCTGGAATATCTGGAAAAGTCCCGGGTGATTAAAATCGGGCGGGCCCAGGCCGGGCCTCCGGCTCGGGAGGATCGGCTGATGAACGCGGATTCGACGACGGGCTTTGATGTGTCGCTCGATCCTGTGGCCGGAAATTCCGGATTTGGCATGCAAATAGACGTTCCTTTGATGGCCGGGCAGGTGCAATTGGGGGTGATGCGCCTCTTCTGGGGGGAAAAACGGATCCTGGCGGCGGATGAAATCCAGTTGATGGAAATGATCGGAGGACAACTGGGCATCCTGATCCAGAACGCCCGGTACGTGGAAGCCGTGAACGAAGAGCTTCGCCAGTGGGTCAAGACCGAACAAGCCTTGATTGTGGCCAAAAAGGAAGCTGAAGCCGCCAGCAAGGCCAAGAGCGATTTTCTGGCCAACATGAGCCACGAGATCCGAACCCCCATCAACGCTATCACCGGTCTCGGACATCTCCTGCTCCAGACGGAGATGTCCCCGAAACAAGACAATTATGTCCGCAAGATCCAGTCGGCCAGCCGGAATCTGCTGGGCATCATCAACGATATCCTCGATTTTTCCAAAATCGAATCGGGAAATCTCGTTCTGGAGTCCGTTCCTTTCAATCTGGAGGAGGTGCTGACCAATCTGTCGAACCTCATGGCTGAAGAGGCCTCCCGGAAAGGGATCGACCTGGTTTTTTCCGTGGAACCCGACGTACCCCTGGATCTTTCCGGCGATGCCCTTCGCCTGACGCAAGTTCTGACCAATTTGACCAACAACGCGGTGAAGTTTACCCAGAAAGGCCGAATCGTTCTCCGCGTGGAAACCCTTCAAGAGGACTGCACGCCGGAGGGAGGCGTCGTCACCCTCCGGTTTTCCGTCAGGGATACCGGCATCGGGCTCACCCAGGATCAGATCGACAACCTGTTCCGTTCCTTCAGTCAGGCCGACAGTTCCATCACCCGGAAATACGGGGGCACGGGCCTGGGATTGGCCATATCCAGGCAGTTGATCGCGCTGATGGAGGGCGACATCGCGGTAAGCAGCAAGGTGGGAGAAGGAAGCACCTTCTATTTCACGGCCCGGTTTGGATTTCGGAAGCGTTGCGGCGAAGCGCCCGGAAGCCGGTTCAGGACGGTTCGGATTGAAGAGGAGGAGGGGGCGGGTGAGACGGCGTCGCTTTCCGGCCTGCGGGTGCTGGTCGCCGAGGACAATTCCATCAACCGGCAGGTGATTCAGGAAAATCTGCGAAGGGCGGGGTTGCAGGCGTCCGTCGCCGTCAACGGGAAAGAGGTGGTGGCGGCCATCGAAAAAAACCGGTATGATGCGGTGCTGATGGATCTCCAGATGCCCGAAATGAATGGCCTTGAAGCCGCACGCGTGATCCGTTCCGACCCGCGCCATCATTCGCTTCCCATCATTGCTCTGACGGCCCATGCGGTGGCGGGGGACCGGGAAAGATGCCTGGCGGCCGGCATGAATGATTACATCACCAAACCCATCGAGCCCGACCAGCTTTTCACCGTTCTCCGGAAATGGTTGAAACCATCCTCGCCGGCGCCTGCCGGAACTGCGGATGACGGCGGGGCAGGATGGGGACAGTCCGATGCCGCCCGCAAAGCGCTCGGGCGATTGAAGAAACTTCGACGGCATATTGAACAGAATGAATACATCGATGCCGCGGTCATTGACCGATTGGCCGGATCGTCGAATCCGTCGCCGATGGAGAGTCAGCCATCATGGGAGCGGCTTCGGCGGTCCCTTTCCGCCTTCGACTATGAGAACGCCCGGAGCGTTATCGATGATATGATGGAAGCGCTGGAAGCAACCCTGGAGGAGACGCCGGAAGGAATGGATGATGACGGATGAACAACAGCAGCAGGTGCTCATCGTCGATGACAATCCCCTCAACATTCAGGTGCTGGCGGAAGGACTGAGCCGGGAATACCGGATAAAGATCGCCACGCGCGGGGAAAAAGCCCTTGAAATCGCCGAGACGGCGCCTCGCCCTGATTTGATCCTGCTGGATGTGATGATGCCGGAGATGGACGGATACACCGTCTGCCGGAAGCTCAAAGAGGAAGACCGCACCAAAGACATCCCCGTCATCTTCATCACCGCCAAGGATCACCTGGAGGATGAACTCTACGGCCTTTCCCTGGGCGCCGTGGACTACATCACAAAGCCCTTTCAGTTTCCGATTGTCGAGGCCCGGGTGCGGACCCACATGAATCTAAAGAGGAAAAACGATCTCCTGGAAAAACTCGCTCTGCTGGATGGATTGACGGAGATCCCCAATCGCCATTCCTTCGAGACCCTTCTCCAGAAGGAATGGCGGCGTTGCATGAGATCCGAAAAAGAATTTTCCTGTCTGATGATCGATATTGATTATTTCAAGCCGTACAACGACCATTACGGTCATGGGGCCGGGGACGACTGTCTGCGCCAGATCGCAAAGGCCCTCAAAGACGCCCTGCGACGGCCGGGGGATTTTGTGGCGCGCTACGGCGGAGAGGAGTTTGCGGTTTTGCTGCCGGAAACGAACTGCGAAGGGGCCGCCACCACCGCCGGAGAGATTCGGGCGGCGGTGAAACGGCTGGGCGTCAAACATGAATTCTCCGAAGCGGCGGATACCGTGAGCGTCAGCATCGGCGGCGTCTGCATTGTCCCGGGAGAGGACCGTTCCCCCAGAAGCTTTATCGACATGGCCGATCAGATGCTCTACAAGGCCAAGCTGGCGGGGCGGGATCGCATCATGTTTTAGCGCCCCCCCTGGTCAAGCCTCCGCCAGCCCAAGGCGTTCCAGGGTTTCGGGCCGGGGCTTGCCGTTTTCGTCCCATCCCCGCAGTGCGTAGTAATCCGACACGAGCCGGTCCATGTCGGCAGGGGTGATCCGGTGGCCGGCCCGGGGGCCGCTGGGGAGGGGATCCGTCATGAACCGTTTTGGGATGGCGTCCTCTTTACGGGAAAAGCCTTCACGAATGTTAAACAGTCGGACCTGGTTCCAGACCCGTTCGCCGAGAATGTTCAGATCTTCGACGGACAATCGCCGGCCGGCTGCGGCCGCCAGCAGGTCCAGATAGGTCGGCCGTTCGATGCCGTACTGGGCGAAGTCGCATTTGACCAGGGTGTCCAGGGCCGCCAGATCGTTTTGTTGTTCGACGACGATTGCCGCTTTTTTTTCCAGCCCCAGTTGCGTGATGGGTTCGCCCTTCCACCGGCCTTCGACTTCATTGAGGATCGGAAACGCCCGCTGGTGGCAACCGCCCCGGTCGGCCGTGGCCGTGGCCAGCGCCATGCCGGGCACGCCCCGGGGACCCCATGCCGGATATTCCAACCCTTTGATGTGAACCGCCATGTCCGGAGCATCGCCGCCCAGGGCCTCGGCGGCGCGCCGGACCCCTTCTCCCAGGAGGTGGCCCAGTCGCCCTTTTCGTAATGCGATGGCGTCCAGAAGATGGTCTGCTGCGGCAACGCTGCCGAAAGCCAGATCGACGCCGCCGGTGTCTTCCGGTCCGATGACGCCCTTTTCAAATAGTTCCATGGCGAACCCGATGGCGCCGCCGGCGGACATGCCGTCGATGCCGATGGCGTCGCACTGGTGGGCCAGGTGGGTTACAGCCCGGATATCGGAAATTCCAAGGTTGGATCCCAGCAGTCCCAGCAGTTCGTATTCCACGGCGTCGGAAACGATGCCGGCGTATTTGCCGGTGCGGATCTTCCCCATCTTCGAGCACCGGATGGGACATCCGGCGCAGGCCAGATCCCGCTGCCACAGTTTTTCCCGCTGGGCTTCGGGCCCCAGGCCTTCAGCCCCCCCGAAGACGCCGTCGCGGTAATTGCGCACCGGCAGCAATCCGGTTTCGTTGGCAAAGGGAATCGAGCCGGCCGTGCCGTCGAGGGTGAAGGCCCCGGTGGTCTCTTCATTGAGTTGGGAACAGGCTGTTTTGACCGCTGCGTTGAAGGCGGTCCTGTCCGCCACCTGGACGCTCCGCGTTCCCCGAATGGCGATGGCCTTCAACCCCTTGGACCCCATGACCGCGCCGGCGCCGCCCCGCCCGGCCTGGCGGTTGTATTCGCAGGCGATCAGGGCGTACCGGATCGCCCGTTCGCCGGCCGGTCCGATGCAGGCGACTTTGACCGTGGGGTCCGCCAGTTCCGCCTTGAGGGCGTGGTTGGTCTCGAATGTGTCCTTGCCTTCCAGGTGCGCTGCATCCCGGATCTCGACCCGGTCGTCGTCGATCCACAGATAGACCGGGGTCTCGGACCGGCCCGTGAAGATGAGCCCATCGTATCCCGCATACTTGATCTCCGGGCTGAAATGGCCCCCGAAATAGGAATCGAGGAACGTGCCGGTGAGGGGCGATTTGGTGATCACGCATCCCCGCATGGCGGGGGCTCGCGTGCCGGTGAGGGGTCCGGTCATGAACAGAAGGGGGTTGTCCGGTCCCAGGGGATCGCATTGGGGCGGCGCCAGATCGTACAGGAGCCGGGCTCCGACGCCTTTGCCGCCGATAAACCGGCGTTGAAGATCCGGGTCGACGGGCATTGTTTCCACGCGCCCACGGGTCAGGTCGATCTTCAGGAATTGCCCCATATAGGATGTCGTCATCGAGCCGCCTCCGTTTCTTTCACCAGGGACAGGGCGTCCGCCGGGCAGGCGGCGACGCATTCGGGGGCCCCGCCGCACAGGTCGCATTTATAGGCTTTTTTCTCCCAGATCCGGATCATTCCGATGGGACAGGCGTCGGCGCACTGGCCGCAGCCGATGCAGACTTCCCTGTCCACCACGGGAATGGACAGGTCCGCCGATCGCGAAATCGCCCCTGTGGGACAGACCCGGAGGCAGAAGGCGTTGTCGCACTGATGGCAGACCACGGGAAGGTTCACCCGGTTTTCGGGTCCCATTTGGATGAAGAGGTTGCCCCGACGGGGGTTGTAACCGCCGTGGACCCGGGCTGAGCAGACAAGCTGGCAGATGGCGCATCCGGTGCACCGGTCGAAATGTCCGACAAGATATGGCATCGGCGGTTCATTCCTTTCTCTGGTATAATGGCGCTGGTTAAGGGGGTGCGGACAATGACCGCGGCGGTTGCCGACGGTTGCGATCTGTCCGGATCCGTAGAAAGAATCATAGGCGACTAGAAAAACCACGTCAACCAGAGAAACGCCTGGGGCGCCGGCGAGATCTTCGAATCGGTTTCCGGTAGGGAGAAACCGCCGTATTCCGTTCCCGATCCTCCGAAATAGAGGCTTGCGCCGGCGATGCATCGGAGCGACTGAGCGATGTCCCAGACGATCCGGGGCTGGATCACCCCCGAGGGGTCGCCTATATTCGTGATGATGAGCAAATAGAGGTTGACCAACGGGTGGGCTTCCATCTGGATCCGGCCGGCCAGGTAGGTGCGCCCCAGGGTGAACATCTCGCCCCGCGAGCGTCGGTCGGAAACGTCCGGAT
>JAABTD010000408.1 GCA_011390065.1 Desulfobacteraceae bacterium | reverse complement strand
GCGACGGCATCTACCAGGCCGACCTCAAGACCGGCGCCGAAGGCTACATCGACGCCTATCCCACGCCCGACGCCCTCTGGGCCGACGCCTTCGCCGAGCAGAACATCTGGCGCGACCGCTTCGGCGCCGTCCCCTTCAATGACCGGGGCGGCTACTGGCAACCCCGCTATTACCAGCACAACGCCATCAACCAGGTCCTGGAGTCCATCGCCGCCGGCCGCGACCGGATTCTCCTCACCCTGGCCACCGGCACAGGCAAGACCGCCATCGCCTTCCAGATCGCCTGGAAGCTCTTCCACGCCCGCTGGAGCCTGGCCGCCCGCAAATCCGGCGAACCCGGCCGCCGGCCCCGGACCCTGTTCCTGGCCGACCGGAACATCCTCGCCAACCAGGCCTTCAACGACTTCACCGCCTTTCCGGAAGACGCCCTCGTCCGCATCGACCCGGGGACCATCCGGAAAAAAGGCCGGGTCCCCAAAAACGGCGCCATCTTCTTCACCATCTTCCAGACCTTCATGACCGGCCGCGACACAGACGGCAACCCGGCCCCCAGCTTCGGCGAATATCCCCCCGACTTTTTTGACCTCATCGTCATCGACGAATGCCACCGGGGCGGGGCCAACGACGAGAGCAGTTGGCGCGGCATCATGGACTATTTCAGCCCGGCGGTCCAGCTCGGGCTCACCGCCACCCCCAAACGCAAAAACAACGTGGACACCTACGCCTATTTCGGCGAGCCGGTCTACGTCTACTCCCTGAAACAGGGGATCAACGACGGCTACCTCACCCCCTTCAAGGTCCGTCAGATCGTCACCACCCTGGACGACTTCAACCGGGTCATCGAGATCCGCGAGCGGGAGCGCGTTAGCTCTCCACCGGCGTGGACGCCCGCAACGTGCGCAACGTGGTGCTCATGCGGCCCATCAAATCCATGATCGAGTTCAAGCAGATCGTGGGCCGGGGCATCCGGCTGTTCGAGGGCAAGGACTATTTCACCATCTACGATTTCGTCCGGGCCCACGAACACTTCAGCGACCCGGAATGGGACGGCGATCCCCTGCCCCCCGACCCCTGCCCCAACTGCGGCCAGATCCCCTGCGCCTGCGCCGTGAATCCGCCCGGACCCTGCACCGTTTGCGGAGAACGACCCTGCATCTGCGAAGTCGATTCTCCCGGTCCCGAACCCTGCCCCGAATGCGGCCAGCGCCCCTGCGTCTGCGGAAAGCGGCGCAAGGTCCGGGTGAAACTGGCCGACGGCAAGGAACGGACCATCCAGCACATCGCTGCCACCACCTTCTGGGGCCGGGACGGCAAACCCCTGTCGGCGGCCCAGTTCGTGGAGCAGCTCTTCGGCGACCTGCCCGAGCTGTTCAGGGACGAAGACGAACTCCGGGCCCTCTGGGGCCGCCGCGACACCCGCAAAAAGCTGCTGGACGGCCTGGCTGAAAAAGGCTACGGCCCCGAACAGCTCCACGAGATCGGCGGGATGATCGAAGCGGAAAACAGCGACCTCTACGACGTGCTGGCCTACATCGCCTTCGCCCTGCCCCCGGTCACCCGGGCCGAACGGGTGGCGTCCCGCCGGCCGGACATCGTCAAAGGGTACGAATATCCGCAGCAGGAATTCCTCAACTTCGTTCTGGGCCATTACGTGGAACGCGGCGTCGGCGAGCTGGACCTCGAAAAACTGCCCCAACTCCTGGAACTCAAATACCAGACCCTCCCCGACGCCGTGGCGCAACTGGGCCGGCCCGACAACATCCGGGAAGTGTTCGTGGGGTTTCAGGAGCGGCTGTATTGGCGGTGATCGCTTGCCATCCGAGCGGGAGTGAACTCCCACGCTATTTTATCATGTCCCTACAGGACATTTTGATGCAATTCCAGTCCCGTAGGGACGACGCATCATAGCGTGGGAATTCATTCCCGCGCGGCCTGACACCGGAAGCCTTACCGCCGAACGCCGGCCGAAGCCCATTTGGTTTGCCGACGTGATATACAGGGGCCGTGGTTCGCCCCGTTTTCTGTTTGACCGCAAAGACATTTTCAAGGTATGTTTTTAATGTAGCCCATTTTAACGAGAAATCAGGTGAGCAAACATACTGAATGGATGACATGGAATGGACCGTGGGATGAGAAATGCAGATTCGCTTTTATATTGATCCCGAAACTGATCGACCACATATTTATCATCACAATGTCAGTGAAAACGAAGTTGAAGATGTCATAAAAAAGCCAGGTGAAGATCGGCCGGGACGCGAGGGATCTCGAATTTGCATTGGGCAAACAAAAGCTGGCAGGTATTTGCGTGTTATTTATGTACCTGATTCTACTCCTAAAAGCATGTTCGTAATCACGGCGTATGAATTAGCCGGCAAAGCCCTAAAAGGTTATAAACGCCGGAGAAGGAGGAAATCAAAATGACCCGACAGAGTCAATATCCGAAAGGATGGGATGGAGCGCGTGTAAAACGGGTTCTTGATCATTATGAAACCCAATCTGAAGACGAAGCGATTGCCGAAGATGAAGCCGCTTATGAGGATGAGGAACAAACGTTTATTGAAGTACCGAACGATTTGATTCCTGTTATTAGAGAACTCCTCGCGAAAAGATCAGATATGACTTCAAATATCTGAGCTGAACATTTTGGCATTGATCATCATTCCGGCCATTTTGGGGCGAACACAAGGTTCGCCCCTACCGAAATCACCGGATTGCGCCGTAGGGGCGATCCTTGTGATCGCCCTTTTTTGGCCGGGATCGCCCTTTTTTGGCCGGGATCGCCCTTTTTTGGCGGGATCGGCCCTTTCTGGCCTGGATTTTGATCAAGGCCCATGGCCCCTGTCGCCCCCATACTCATCCACCCGCGCATGCTTCCACAACGCTACC
>JAABTD010000407.1 GCA_011390065.1 Desulfobacteraceae bacterium | reverse complement strand
GTATTACTGGCCGATCTGGCGGGCCAGTGACGGCGCCGTGGAGGGGGGCGCTCGGTGTAGCTTTCGGACGCCCCGATCTTCTTGAGCACCCAGGAGGCGGGGCGCCGGGAATGTTTGGAATGGATGTGGAGATCGGCGCGGGTGACGGGTTTCTGCATATCGGCCCCCTATACCCGCTCTTCCATGACGTGAAACGACATGAACGCCCCGGTGGTCTTGCTGCGGCCGGTGTAGAGGAAACCGAGGAGCCAGATGCCCTGGAAAAAAAGGATCATGGCGGGATCCCATACCGATCGCAGGCCCCGGACGATGTCGGGGTCCACCATGGGCGGGGCGGGAAAGAGGATCACGATGAGCAGGGCGTAGAGGATGGCCAGCCCGCTCATGATCTGATAGGCGGATATCTTGCGGCCGCCGCGGTAATCGGCCCGGAGAAACTCCGAGACGGACCGCCACACCTGGGTCGTCAGAAGGGCCCCGAAAAAGGCGGTGAAATAGTATCCCTTCAAAAACAGGTAGAGCCCCAGCAGGCCCGCGGCGCAGTAGAGGACGGCGGTGATCCCCTGGATGGGGACCATCCGCCGGCCGTCCAGGCCATGGGCGTAGGCGATTTTCTTGGTTTTGCCGGAGAAGGTGAAACCGTGTTTCCTGAAGATTCTCCGGATGAAAGGCGGGCAGTCCGCCAGGGGTTTGCCGTAACAGCAGCCGTAGCTGATGCAGGCCAGCCGTCCGAACCCTTCGCCGAAGGCGTAGGCCACCGCCACGGCCGCCATGACGCCCATCACCGGGATGGCCGCGTCCATCCGCGGGCCCATGAACCGGTCCATGGACAGGGCGATCCAGGGCGCCGCCAGGATGCCCACAAAAGAAGCCCCACCAATGGTAAAGCCGAAGCGTTTTTTCTCCACCACGCGCACGATGAGCCGCGATGCCGGCATGCAGATGGCCAGCATGGCGATGGTGATGATGAAAATGCCGGCCAGAGGAATCCGGATCGCCCCCATCATCACGAAAGCGATCACCACGGCCAAGGTATAGGCATTGGCGTTGAAAAAGCCGTAATAGGTGAGGTTTTCACCTTCCCACTGGCCGTTTTCTCCCTTTTTCCGCGGCCGGGACGCCATGATCTGCCAGTTCTCCTTGGGCAGGGCCCGGAAGGCCCAGCCGAATATCAGCGCGAACAGCGCCGCCAGGGTCAAAATGAAAATTTCGTCGATCAATGGGGATTCTCCTTATGATGTTGGTGGGGGTGATGACATTCGTCTTCCAATGGATTCCCTGACCGCCACTTCTGTTTCGATCATCGAGTCTCCTCTGTCATCGTAAAATCGAGACAGGACGCCCTGGCGGCGCCTGTTAGAGACAAGGTCCGGGTCGAACCGCACCCGCCCCTTCTGAAAAAGCAACACGTCGGTGGAAGAACCCGGCCGGTAAAGGCTTTTGGGTTGCCCTTTCCGAAGGAACATCCCTTTCCGGACATCCCGCGGCGGGTCGTATCCGCTGTCGCTGTAACATTGGACGATGTCGCCGATCATCAGGGCCACGACTTCGATCATGGCGATTAAACCGGCTTGAGACCCGCCCGGGACATCCGTGTCGATAACGGTTACCAACCGCCGGTTTGTGGAGTAGGGCGCATCGGCGGACATGACGGCGCCGGGGTTGCAGGGCGCGTATCCGCCGGGGAGGGTGTAGATGTCCAGCACCCGGCCGCTCGCCGGCGCGTGGTTGTAATGGTACTTGTCCGGCGTCAGGCGGAAAACGGCCCAGTCGGCGTCCTCGAAAGCCCGTCGCCACCTTTCTTTTTCCCGGCCGATGAGGTCGGTGAACCGGAAAAACCGTCCTTTGATGAAAAGGCTGGATGTTTCGGAAAACGAACCGACCAGCACCCGGGCGTCCGCGGGCGAGACGAGGACCTCCGGGGACGGGTCCATGGGCCGGCGCTCTTCGTACCGGATCTGTCGTTCGAATATTCTCCGGGGCGTGGTCAGCGCTTCCGGGTTTCGGCACTCCGATAGATCGACCCCCATCTTTTGGATGAACTGTCGCGGGTCGAACCGGGGCGAGGCCAGGGGCCGGTCGAAGGCGAGCAGGGCCAGAAACGAAGAGATCCGCGCCGACGTCAGGGCCCGGTAGAGAAGGCCGGGGGTCCACCCGTTGTAGACCGCATTGACCAGCCGGTCGCCGAAAAGGCTCTCGGTCTTCACCTCGCCGGTGGGTCTCATGACGTACTGGTGGTCACAGAGGGACTGGCTCATGACGCGCCGTCGCCGCTGTCGGCCTGGTGGAGGTCGATGCATACCGTCAGGAGGGTCAGCCGGATGAGGGTGAGCAACTCGTCGGGATCGGCCTCCTCCCGGAGCACTCGTTTCCGCACGCCGTCGAAGAATTCGGCGGGCCCCTCGGATCCCAGCACCGAGGCCAGGGCCTCCCGGAAATCCGCCCGGCCCAGGATGGCGTAGCTGTGGAGGGTTTGCAGATCCTCCGCCAGAAGATCCAGGGCTTCGGCCGTGTGCCGCCGTCGCAGGGTCTCCCGGTAATACCGCTCGGCGGCGGTGTTGAAGGCTTCGGCGGACAGGGCCATGGGCGAGGCGGCGCCGGCCTCCTGGAGGATCGCCTCCGTCAGCCGCCCCGCCGCCGAAGTCTTCGGATCGTCGATCCGTTCCCGCAATCCCCGGACGACGTCGTCCAGGTTCATCGCGGCGACGAGAGGGCCGGCGTCCTCCCGGATGAGCCGCACCAGGGCGCGGCGATATTCCGTCCCATAGACGCGGATGTATCCTTTATATCGACGGCTGGGTCGGGTCCGCTCGGCCCGTTCCAGGATCTTCTGCATGAACAGATTGGGCGTGCGGCCATGAATGAAAAACGTGGGGACGCCGATGGCGGCGCC
>JAABTD010000037.1 GCA_011390065.1 Desulfobacteraceae bacterium | reverse complement strand
GTTCGGCCTTGATCGGCTGCGTGGTCAACGGAATGTAAATTTCGGGCAGCGTGGCCCGGATGGCCCGGCTCGTGCCGATCAGGCGCGTGAAATCCATCTCGCTGCAATGGTCGGCAAGCCAGGTTTTATACAGGTAGGGCATTTCGAGAAGCGACGGGTCATTATTGGCGTCCGGCATCGCTTCTTCGGTGTGAACGACAGCTTCCGGCAACTGGATGACGTATCGCGGCAAGGGGTCATCGTCCGGCCCCTGCCGCCAGATCGCCGCCTTTTGCCAGGCCCCTTCGAGCTTCGGCCGCTGACGGGTTTCAACGGTCAACTTCCGGCCATCAATCTTCAGCAGGTGATATTGAAGGGGAACGCCGTCCACCCATTCCTTGACGGGCGCGCCGAATGTGCCCGCCCCGATGAGGCTCATTTTCCGCCCCTCCGGTCCCAACTCATATAAAACCTGATCCGTCAAGCTCTCGTGCAGATGGCCGTGGAGACCAACGCGGAAACCGGCCTGGATGAGGCGTTCCAGGAAATCGCGGTTTTTAATCCGGTCCTCAAAACGGCTGTTCAGGGGATGATGCCATGCCGCGATTTTCAAAAAATCGGCGTACTTCCCGGCGGACCGGATCGTGCTCAACGCATGGATGACGGCGGCCGGATGGATGGCGGCCCGTTCACTGAAATGATGGTCCAGTTCCCAGGCTGAATTGAAGCCGACGATCAAAATCTTCCGATCCGGCAGCTCGCAAAACATCGCCTGGCGGCCATATTCCAGCGGATAATCCTTGCCGGTGACGGATTTGTGGAATTGACTGAAGTTTAGAAACCGGGCTTTGTAGTCTTCCTCGTCCCGGACCGAAATCACCTTTTCGCCCTCATCGATGTAATGGCCTTCCACAAGTTCGCCCTTGTATCTGGCCTTCTTTTGAAGCGTATAGGCGTCTTCGGCAGCACCCCAATTCAGGTCGTGATTGCCCGGCGAGATGAGCAGCCTGTCGGCTTCGATTTGGAGTTGGGTTCGAACCTGCTCGAAAAAGCGTCGGGCGGCCTCATATTCTTCCGCGGTGCAGAAATTGGCCACATCGCCGGAAACGACCATTGCGTCGATGCCGGGGCATTTGAGTTCGCCGGTGACGTCATGGATGAGCTGATCGGCCCACAGCGAGGCGTTTTCAATGGTTCCGAAATGGAGGTCGGAGAGATGGAGGATGGTGACGGGCATTTTTCAGACTCCTGCCTGTGTTTTTTATGCATTCTGTAACGTCCGATCGATTTCGGTTCATCCTTAAACGATTCGCCCCCGCTTGTCAAAGCGCCTTGGCTGAACGACGCAGCCCGAATTGGAAACCGCAGACGCCATCCATGCCGCCGCCCTCAGGGCTGCGTCATTGAAATATTGACTTTAATGGGGATTTTTCTTAGGATGACCAGCAGATTAACAAGCGGCGCCGAACCGGAAGATTTTTGATAACCAACGAAAAAATTCAGGAGTTACACCATGGTCAGAACCGAAATATCCCTTTTCATGAAAAACCAGCCCGGAGAGTTGGGCAAACTCTCGACGCTGTTTTCCGAAAACGAGATCAACATCGACGCCCTGATGATCCAGGACGCTTCGGCCTACGTCAAGGAGCTGTTCGAGGCCCGGGGCAAATCCTTAAAGCGGATCGCCTCCACCGCCTCCTACAATTCCATGCGCAAGGACTCGGCCCAGTTCGCCCTCATCCGCCTGCTGGTCAACGACACGGACAAGGCCGTGGGATCTCTGTCCAAAAACGAATACCTTTTCGACATCCTGCCGGTCATCGCCATCCGGCTGGAGAACCATCCGGGCGCCCTGGCCGCCACCGCCTCCAAGTTCGGCGAGGAGGGCGTCAACATCAACTACGTCTACGGGTCCGTCTCCGGCCCGGACGACAAGTGCCTGTTCGTTTTCTGCCCCGAAGACGTGGAACTGGCGGCGAAGATTTTTCCGGACGATTAATCAACCAAAGGGAAAGCTTTAAATCGCCATCCTTTTCTGAACCGCAGATTTTCGCAGATTTGACAGATTTCGCTGAAAGGTTCGGGCTGCCATATTGTGAATTTTCCTAAAAACCGATAGCCAGCAGCCTCAAACGTCTAAAATCCGCGAAATCAGCTCAATCCGCGTGAATCTGCGGTTCAGACAATGAACCCCAAAATCCCCTCCGCGCAAACCGCCGGCTTTTCCATCGGAAAAAAATGCCCGGCGCCCGTCACCACCTCAACCCGGCAATCCGGAACCACCTTCTCCAGCAGCGCCGCCGCGTCGGCCCGGAACGTCTCCGATTTCTCTCCCCGCATGGCCAGCACCGGGCACTGAATCTTCGGCGCGTACCGCCACACGTCCAGGGGGATCGATTCATAGATGCGGGCTTCGATCTCCGGGTCGCATTTGAGAACCGCCCGTTCTTCGTCTTCCTCCAGCAATCCGCATTCCAGGTAGGCTTCGATAAAGTCTTCGGACCAGGTTTTGAAGATGCCCCGGCCGGCGGCGAACCGGCGGAGGGCCGAGGTTTTGCTGTCGAAGGTCCGGCGGCGTCGGCGGGCGCCCCGGGCCAGGGGGAAAAGGCGGCCGAGACCGAGCGCCCGGAACAGGCCCAGCAGCCACAGGGTCTTTCGGGGGAGGATGACGGGATCGAGGAGGATGATGCGGGAAAACAAATGGGGATGCGCGGCGGCGGCGATGTAGGTGGCCACGCCGCCCAGGGAATGGCCGATGCCGATCACCGGCGGGGTCATGGCGCCTTCGACGACGCGGCGGAGGTCTTCGGCGAACATCTCCCAGTGGCGGATAGCGGCGGGGTCCGGGGCGTCGGAATCGCCGTGGCCCCGGATGTCGCTGGCCACCACCCGGAGCCGTCCGCCGAAGTGGCGGACCATGGGGGCGTAGGTCCCGGCGCAGAAGCCGTTGGCGTGGAGCAGATGGGCTTCCGGCCCGTCGCCGCCCCAGTCGAGATAATGGAGGCGGCCCTGGTCCGTCTGGAGGAATCCTTCGCGGGGTTCCTCGGGTTCCGCGGGATCTTCGGGCCCGCCCTCCCCTAACACAGCAGGGATCGGGCCACGATGAGCTTCTCGACCTCCTTGGTCCCCTCGTAGATCTCCATGATCTTGGCGTCCCGGTAGAGGCGCTGGACCTTGTATTCGTCGATGTACCCGTAGCCGCCGTGCATCTGGAGGGCTTCGTCGGCGCAATCCACCGCGACTTTCCCCGCGAACCATTTGGCCATGGCCACCAGGGCGTGGTCCAGCTTGCCGTTGTCGGCCTGCCACGCCGCCTCGTAGTAAAGGTTCCGGGCCGCCCGGATGCGGGTGGCCATTTCCGCCAGCTTGAACTGGGTGGCCTGGAAGGACGCCAGGGGCGCGCCGAACTGCCGCCGGCCCTGGGTGTGGCGGACGGCCTCTTCCAGCGCCCCCCGGGCCAGCCCCACGGCCTGAGCGCAGACGTGAATCCGGGTCAGGTTGAAAAAGGCCATGAGCTGCTTGAATCCCGCGCCCTGTTTTCCCACCAGCCGGTCGCCGGGCACCCGCGCGTCCTTGAGCACCACCTCCGCCGTCTCCGAAGCCCGGATGCCCAGTTTTCCGTGGATCTTGGTCGCCGAATACCCGGCGGTCTCGGTGGGGACCAGGAGGAAACTGTGGCGCTGGTGG
Organism: Desulfobacteraceae bacterium; assembly: GCA_011390065.1. Lineage (GTDB taxonomy): Bacteria > Desulfobacterota > Desulfobacteria > Desulfobacterales > JAABSP01 > JAABTD01. The sequence continues at coordinate 26,007 of JAABTD010000037.1, read as the reverse complement.
CGCGATTCCTGATCCGGGTCGGTCTGGCAGAAAACGAGGATGTAATCGGCGCCGACGCCGTTGGTGATGAACATCTTGGTCCCGTTAAGGACCCAGTCGTCGCCATCGCGGACCGCAGTGGTGGACGCCGCCGTGACGTCGCTGCCGGCGTCCGGCTCGGTGATGGCCGTGCCGATGACCGCCTCCCCCGCGGCGATCCTGGGCAGCACCTCCCGCTTCTGGTGATCCGTCCCGTATAACTGGATCAGCTCCGCCCCGAAGGAGGCCGACAGGATCGCCAGGCCGATACCCGGATCCACGGCGAAAAACTCCTCGCAGATCAGCGCCTGCTCGAAGAGCCCGTACCCGGCCCCATCGTATTCAGGTTCGATGAACGCCCCTACGAACCCCAGATCACAGGCTTTTTTCCGGATCGCGACATCGAAGGACTCCTCCCGGTCGAAATCCCGCGCCCGGTCGGGAAATTCGCCCCGTGCGAATTTCCGGGCCGCCTGGACGACTTCTTTTTGTTCCTTGGTCAGTTCGAAATTCATGGATGGTTCCTCTTTGCAGAATGTCTGAACCTTGATTGATGGGATTTTAGGATTTACCTGATTTTCAGGTTACTAATCCCATAAATCCTTTAATCCCACAAATCATGGTTCAGACAATTTGTTCCAATAAAGACACCCTCAATCCGATTCCGCCCGCCGCCGCTCCTCATCCCGAATTTCCCGGCGGAGCAGTTTCCCCACCTTGGATTTGGGCAGCATATCCCGGAATTCAATGTAGCCGGGGACCTTGTAGGACGCCAGCCGTTCCCGGCACCAGGCAATGAGGTCGTAGCCGGTCAGTCCCTTGATGTCTTCCCGGAGCACCACGTAGGCCTTGATCCGCTCCCCCACTTTCTTGTCGGGCACGCCCACGGCGCAGGCGGCCGTCACCGCCGGATGCTCCTGGAGGGCGGCCTCGATCTCCGAGGCCGAGACGCGGTAGCCCTTGTGCTTGATGGTGTCCACGGCCCGGTCCACGAAATAGAGGTGGCCGTCGTCGTCCATCCGCATCACGTCGGCGGTGCGGTACCAGAGCCGCCCGTCGAGTTCCACGAAAGAGCGTTCCGTCTCCTCGGGCTTGTTGAGGTAGGCGGAGACCATGGGATCAGACGAGACGATCAGTTCGCCGGGCTCGCCGGGGGGCGCGGGTTCCAGGAAGGCCGGGTCGACGATCCGCACCTGTTTGCTGAAAACGATGCGTCCCACGCTCCGGGGCGGGTTCTCCTCGCCGGCCGGGCACATGGCCACGCCGCCGCAGGTTTCGGTGGCGCCGTATCCCTGGTGGATGGGCTTGCCGAACCGCTCCCGCCATCGATGACCGATCTCCTCCGGCAGCACGTCGCCGGCGCTGAACCAGAAATCCACCGACGACAGGTCGTACTGGTCGAGCCGGTCGTGCTCCAGGATCATCCGGTAGAGGGCCGGCACGCCGATCATGGTCCGGACCCGGTGCCGGGCGATGCCGTCCAGGGCCGCGTCCAGGTTGATCTTGGGCAGCGTGAACAGGGTTCCGCCCACGAGCAAGGTCGCCAGGCCGCAGGTCTGGCCCAGGACGTGGAACAGGGGCGCGTTGCCCAGGACCACGTTCTCCTCCGGCGGGATCAAGGATTCGCTCGCCCGGATCTGCTCGTCGGCGGCCGTCAGGAACAGGCGATGGGAGATGGGCACGCCCTTGGGAAACTTCGTGGTGCCGCCGGTATAAAGGATCTCGGCTTCGGCGTCGCCGCCGTCGGGCAGGGGCGGCGGGTCCGGGTTTGCGTGCCGCGCCATGAGCGATCCCATTCCGTAAACGCCGTCGCCCAGGCCGACTTTCCCCCGGGGAACCACATTGAAGAGATACCCGAAGGCGCGTTTCCACCACGGCAGGAGTTCGTCCATCCGGGCCGCGATGACCCGCTTCAGGCTGGTGCGGTCCATAGCCGCGGCGACGTAGCCGAAATTGGTGTCGGCGCACAGGATCGTCTCGGCCCCGCAATCGTTGGCGATGTAGATCAGATCGTGGGGCGTGTAGATGGGCGTGATGGGTACGCAGACGCCCCCGGCCCGGAGAATCCCCAGCCAGGCGACGATCCAGTGGACGCTGTTGGGGATATAAAGCATCACCCGGTCGCCGGGCGACACCCCCAGGTCGATAAGGCCCGCCGCGAACCGTTCGGCCAGATGGCGGAGCCGGCCGTAGGAATACCGGGTTCCCAGATAAATGACGGCGGTCGCGTCCGCCCGCTCACGGCCGACGGCCTCGAAGACCGAATAGATATGATCCGTTGTCGCCGTCATATCCCGAAGTAAGCCGCTTTCACTTCCGGATTGTCCATCAGTTCCGCTCCCGTGCCCGACATGGTGAGCATGCCGTTTTCCACCACGTATCCGCGGCCGATGACCGGCAGTACCGGCCGGGCGAACTGTTCGCAGAGCAGCACCGTGATGCCGGCGGCCTCGTTGAGGTGGATCACCGCGGCCATCACCGATTCCTGCATCCGGGGGCTCAGGCCCAGCAGCGGTTCGTCCAGCAGCAGCAGGGTCGGCCGGGCCACCAGGGCCATGCCGATGGCCAGCATCTGCTGCTCGCCGCCGCTCAGGAACCCCGCCTTCCGCCGCCGGTAGTCTTTCAACACCGGAAACAGGCCGAAAACCTCGTCCATTGTTTTGCGGATCTCGGCCCGCCGCCGCAGGTAGCCGGCGATCTTCAGGTTCTCCATGACGCTGCTGTCGGGGAAGACCGGGTGGCGCTCGCGGCACAGCACGATCCCCCGCCGCACCCGCCGGTCGGGCCGCTCGCGGGTGATCTCCTCGCCCCTGAACCAAACCGCGCCGTAAACCGTGATCCGTTCACCGCCCTTCCGTTTCTCCTTGATGGCCATGTCGATGATGAGGCCCGAGATGGTGTTCACGAGGGTCGTCTTGCCGGCGCTGTTGGGGCCGATCACCCCCACCAGTTCCCCTTCCGACACCGTGAGATTCAGGCCGTTGACCGCCAGCGCGTTTTCGAAAAAGACCATGAGGTTTTCGATCCGGAGCAGGTCGGCCGTCATGGGGCCTCCGTCTCCGGATCGGATGTTTCGGCGGTTTCGGCCGCGGCCCCCAGGTAGGCGCTCTTGACGGCGTCCATCTCCATCACCGCCGCCGGCGGTCCGTCGGCGATCTTCCGGCCGTGGTTGAGGACCACGACCCGGTCGGCGATCCGGAACAGCTCCCGCAGCCGGTGCTCGATCATGATCAGCGTCATGCCGCCCTGGCGCAGCTTTTCGATGATGGGCACGATGCTGGCCACCTCGGCCAGGCTGAGGCCGGAGAACAGCTCGTCCAGGATCAGCAGCTCCGGCTCCAGGGCCATGGCCTTGGCCAGCTCCAGCCGCTTCAGATATCCCTGGGGCAGGGCTCCGGCGGGTTTGTAAGCCACGAAGGCGTCCCGCTCGAATCCCACCTCCTCCAGCAGGTCCAGGGCCACGGCGTCCCGGTCGCCGTATTTCCCGCCCACCAGGCCCCGCACCCGGGGCGAGAACAGGGGGATGATCATGTTCTTGTAGGCGGGCAGCTCGTAGAAAGGGCGAACCATCTGGAAGGTGCGGGCAATGCCCAGGCGGACGATCCGGTGGGGCGGCATCCGGTCGATGCGCCGGCCGCGAAACCGGACCTCGCCGGCCGACGGCCGGACGAAGCCACTGATCAGGTTGACCAGGGTGGTCTTGCCCGACCCGTTGGGCCCGATGATCCCCAGCAGCTCGCCCCGGGCAAGATCGAGCGACACATCCGCCACGGCCTGGATGCCGCCGAACCGCTTGCCCAGCCCCTCGACCCGAAGAAACGGATGCCCATCGTCGTCGCGGCGTTGGTCCACCGGGTCCACCCCGTCCACTCGGTCCACTCAGTCCACCTCGACCCACCGCTCGAACTGGTGGTATTTGCGTCTCACGAAACTGAAAATCCCCTCAGGCACGGCCACGATGAAGACCACCAGGAAGACGCCGTAAAAGACGATCCGTAAGCCCCCGAATCCCCGCAGGGCCTCGGAGAGCGGCACCAAAATGGCCGCCCCAAGGGTCGCCCCGGCCAGTCCGCCGGGGCCGCCCACCACCGCCGCGGCGATGGGCAGGATGGAATAGTCGAGGGCGAAAACCGGCATCCCCACGAACAGGTAGACATGGGTCATGAAGGCCCCGGCGAACCCGCCCACGGCGGCGGCGATGAACAGGGCCTGGGCCTTGTAGACATAGATGTTGATGCCGGCCGAGGTCACCGACCGGTCGTTGTCCCGGATGCCCTTGAGCACCAGTCCGTAGTCGGCGGCGAGCATCCGCCGGAATCCGAAAAGAGCCGCCAGCAGGGCGCCGAGGATGAGGTACATCTCCACCCAGACCGACGGCCATGGGGTCAGGCCGCTCAACCCCTCGGTTCCGCCGAAAATCTTGGTGGCCTCGATGACCCGCACCAGCATCAGGGGCAAAATCAGCGTCACCATGGAAAAATAAATCCCACGGAGCCGCAGCACCGGCAGGAGCAGCAGCGTGGAGACGAGCCCGCCCAATACGGCGGCAATGGGCAGAGAGAGGAAAGGCGGCATCCCCAGGTACCGATCCAGCAGGCCGGCCCCGTAGGCCCCCATGCCGAAAAAAAGCGCCTGGCCCAGGGAGATCATCCCGGCCTGGGCCAGCAGGTCCCAACTGACGGCCAGCAGGCCGAAGACGCCCACCGACAGCATCACCTTCTGCCAGTAGGGGCTCAGCAGCGGCGGCAGAAAAAGGACCAGGGCCACCGGCAGCAGCCGGGGCCCGGCCAAATAGAGCATCTCCCGCCAGGAGGCGAGGGCGAAAACATCCTCGGACCGCTTCTTGATGCCCCGGTCGATCCGTTCCCGTCGGCGCTCGGTCATGTCAGATCCGTTCCTCCAGCTCTTTCTGGTGGCCGAACAGCCCCGACGGCTTGACCGCCAGCACCAGCAGGATGGCCGCCAGGCTCACGATCATGGTCCAGTGGGACCCGATGTAGGCGTCGGTGAACCGCTCCGCGAATCCGATGAGAAAACTGGCCGCGATCACCCCGCCCGTGGACCCCAGCCCGCCGATGATGCAGACCGCCAGGGCTTTTATCAGCACGTCGTACCCCTCTTCCGGCGAGATGGTCCCCAGGGGCACGATCACCACCGCGGCAATGGCGGCCAGACCGGCCCCGAAGGCCACCGCGATGGTGGCGATCCGGTCCGGGTCCATGCCGAAGGTGAGGGCCGTCCGTTCGTCCTGGGCGATGCCCCGGAAGGCGAGCCCCAGGGAGGTGAACCGGGTGAAGAGCCACAAACCCACCACCATCAGGGCCCCCACCGCCACGATAAGGAGCCGCTGGTAGTCGACATAGACGCCCAGGAAAAACACGCTTCCCTCCACCAGGTTGGGGAGGGTGTACTCGAACCCCACGAACCCCATGTACCGAAAGAGTTCCAGGATGGCCAGCCCCATGCCGAAGGTGGCGATGACCTCCGACAGCGTCTGCCCCCGGACCCGCATCAGCACGAACCGGTACATCAGGGCGCCCCCCATGGTGGTCAGCCCGATGGACAGCATCACCGCGACTCCGTAAGGCAGCCCGGCCTTGTGGGTGAAGATCCACGCGCCGTAGGCCGCCATCACATAGAAGGCGCCATAGGCGAAGTTGGCCACCCCGCTGATCCCGAAGGTCAGGTTGAACCCCATGGCCATGAGGGCCAGGATGAAGCTGTTGATCAGCGCGTAGATGGCGGTGCCGATGAGCATGGGCAGTCCCTATCTTTCGATCATTTCGCCGGTTTCAACCCTTCCGGCAACTGAATCTCGCCGGCCGCCAGCTCCGGCGGAAAGACGAGGGTCCGCCCGCCGTCCGACGTCCACTGGAAGACGGCGGCCACCGCAGCCGTCTTCGGATTAATATCGTAGACCGCCTGGTGGCCCTCGTCGAAATGGATCTGGCCCATGACGCCGGTGCGGTTCGTCTTTTCCAGTTCCTCCACCACCGCGTCCGGGGCGAGGCTTCCGGCCCGCTCGATGGCCTCCTTGAGCACGTAGACCGATTCATAGGAAGGGGCCGGCCCGTGCCCCGCCTGGATAGGCTCGCCCCAGCGCTTTTCGTAAGCGTCGAGGAATTCGACGGATTGTTCCATCTTCTCCGAAGAGATGGCCGACCCCATCTCGAAATTGCAGTTGACGGCCCCGCCGATCTTCTCGTCGAAGGTCTTCCAGGCGCCCGGCCCGGCCAGGGGCGAGATGAACCCGGCCATGACGGCCGGCACCTTCATGCCGTTCCACTGCTTGACCAGAATGCCGCTCTGGGGCATGTCGAAGATGGGCAGGATGACCTGGGCGCCCTTTGCCCGCACCTTCATGAGGGCGGAGGAAAAATCGGTCGTGCCCGTGGGAAATGCCTCGTGGCCCACCACCGTCCAGCCCGCTTTGTCGAAATAGACCTGGGTGGTGATCTCGGCCGTCTTCCGGGCCCAGGCCACGTCCTGGTTGAGGATATAAACCTTGTCGAAGCCGAACCGCTCCTTGATGAAGGCCATGGAGCCGGCCAGGTATTTCACCAGGTATTTGGCGTTGAGGCAGAGGCGGAAGATGTATTTGTACTTCGCGGGCTTCTCCTTGATCTTGGCCTCGGAGGCCGGGGACATGGCGATGGTCCCCAGCATCGGCACCCGGTGCTTGGCGATGAGGTCCATGGCCGCCAGCAGGGCCTCGGACCGGAACGGCCCCACCAGCAGGGCCGCCGGCTTCTTCTCCAGGATGATCTTCTCGATGCCCAAAAGCGCGTCGGGCACCGGCACGCCGGGCGCCGCGTCCCGGATGTCGAGGGATTCCACGGCAAAGGGACGCTTTTCGTCCCCCACCATGACGCCGCCGGTCGCATTGATCTCCTCCACCGCCATCTTTACGGCCCGCAGGCTCTCCTTGCCCTCCAGAAACCCCAGGGACGTGGGCACGCCGAGGACAATGGGCTCCGCCGCCCACGCCATCACGCCCGTCCCCAATACCGCAACACATATCACCGACGCCAAACTCAACCGCCCGCCGAACCGTTTCATGACGCCCTCCTTTATTTTGATATATAGTCACATAATAACTGCTTTGTATTCATTAACAGAATCGGATTCAATGAACAAGGCGAATTTTTGTCACGGAGGGAACGGTATCGCTTCATACGCAAAATGTCTGCGTCGTAATCCGGTTTCTGAAACCGTCCCCTTTGTGGACGAGAAAGTCCACGCGACCGTTTTCACGATGGGCGGGCTGTATCGGTATCGGCTGGGGGTGGGGTGAGTCCTGCGCGGAGGGCAACGTGTCGGATCAGACCTCTTTTTTCGCAACGCGTGCGGTCAGGTACTTTTCTCCGCACTGGCGGCATACGCCAGCGGGGACATCCTGAAAAACGTACAACTTCCCTTTATACCGGTAATCCCGCTCGACGCCGCGGTGAATGACCTCGTCTCCGCAAAAAGAGCAATTTCCGTATTGTTCCATCACGATATCACGCCCCAAAAGCCGACTGGACGATCTCTTTGGCCTCTTCCTGGATCCGTTTCAGGTGATCCGTCCCCTTGAAGCTCTCGGTGTAGATTTTGTAGATATCCTCGGTCCCGGAGGGGCGGGCCGCGAACCAGCCGTTTTCGGTCACGACCTTGAGGCCGCCGATGGGGGCGTCGTTTCCGGGGGCCCGGGTCAGTTTGGCGACGATTTTCTCGCCGGCCATGGTGTCGGCCTTGACCTTGTCCGGCGTCAGCCCTTTGAGGGCCGCCTTCTGGTCAGGGGTGGCCGGGGCGTCTAAGCGTTCATAGACCGGCGATCCGAACCGGTCGGTCAGGTTTTTGTAGAGCACGCCGGGATCATCGCCGGTGCGGGCCGTGATCTCGGCGGCCAGCAGGTTGAGGATGATCCCGTCCTTGTCCGTGGTCCAGACCGTGCCGTCTTTTCGCAGGAAGGAGGCGCCGGCGCTTTCTTCGCCGCCGAAGCCGTAGGATCCGTCCAGCAGGCCGTCCACGAACCATTTGAATCCCACCGGGACCTCGGCCAGTTTCCGGCCCAGATGGCCCGCGATCCGGTCGATCATGGAGGAGCTTACCAGGGTCTTGCCCACGGCGGCTTCCCCGGGCCAGTCCGGCCGGTTCTGGAAAAGATACCAGATGGCGACCGAGAGGTAATGGTTGGGGTTCATGAGGCCGGCGCCGGGGGTTACGATGCCGTGGCGATCCACGTCCGCGTCGTTGCCGAAGGCGATGTCGTAGCGGTCTTTCAGGTCGATGAGGCTCGCCATGGCGTAAGGCGACGAGCAGTCCATGCGGATTTTCCCGTCCTTGTCCACGGTCATGAAGGAAAAGGTCGGATCGACGATTGGGTTGACCAGCTCGAGGTCCACGCCGTACTTCTCGGCGATGGGTTCCCAGAAGGCCACGGCGGCCCCGCCCATGGGGTCCACGCCGATCTTGAGGCCGGCGTCCCGGATGGCCGCCATATCGACGACATTTTCCAGGTCCGCCACATAGGGGCCGATGTAATCGGTCTCCCATGTGGTTTCGGCTTTCAACGCCCGTTCATAAGGGATCCGTTTGACGGCTTGGCAATCGTCCGCCAGGATGGCGTTGGCCCGGTCCTCGATCCATTTCGTGGCGTCGCTGCCGGCCGGGCCGCCGTGGGGCGGATTGTATTTGAAGCCGCCGTTGTCCGGCGGGTTGTGGGAAGGGGTGATGACGATGCCGTCGGCCCGTCCTTCGCCGCGGCCCCGGTTGTAGGCGAGGATGGCGTGGGAAAGGACCGGGGTTGGCGTGTACCCCATCCCCGCCTGGATCATCGTTTGGACGCCGTTGCCCGCCAGCACCTCCAGGGCCGTGGCGAGACTGGGCTCGGACAGCCCGTGGGTGTCCATGCCCATGAAGAGCGGGCCGGTGATCTTGTGTTGCGTCCGGTACTCGCAGATGGCCTGGGTGGTGGCCAGGATGTGGGGTTCGTTGAAGCTGTTTTTAAACGACGATCCCCGGTGGCCCGAGGTGCCGAAGGAGACCTGCTGGGCCAGGTCGGCGGGGTCGGGCCGATGGGTGTAATAGGCGCTGATCAGCCGGGGGATGTTGACCAATATCGATCGGGGGGCGGGCTTTCCCGCCAGTTCGTGCAGTGCCATTCATGGCCTCCATTCCGTTACAGGATTTCGTCAATGTCCATTTCTTCAGGATCCATCGCAAGCGTATTGTGGAAATTGCCCTCCCCCACCTTTTTCGTCAGCGTATTGATGATTTTCCGGGACCGGGCGGGGGTATCGTGGGGACCGGACATGTAAAAGGGCTTTCCGTCCTTTCCGTATTCAAAGGTCCGGGGGCAGGCGTCCGGGTCCAGGTCGCCGAATATGCGGCGGGCGGCGGCGAAATCCTTATGGGGATTGAGTCCCAGGTCCGAGGCGTAGGCCACGCTGCCCTCCACCAGTTTCCGGGCGCAGGTGGGATGAAGGGTCTCCAGGCTCTCCCGGTCGTATTGGCCGTCCATCATCTTCTCGTAATCGGCTTCGGTTCTCAGGGTGAAAAACGCGTCCTTGACCCCAAGGCAGTATACATCGACGAGGAACAGGCCCGCGGCGATGTCGCCGCCCGGCATTTTCCGGGAAAGGATAACGCTCCCGAGGCCGTGGTCGAACAATTCCCTGGTCATCAGGCACTCGTGGACCGGAGCGTCCCTGATTTCATCGGCGGTGAGGCCGAATCGGCCCGCGGCCTTCTTCTTGGCCGCCGCGACGGTTTTCCGTTTCGCTTTTTTCTTCGCCAGCTTCTTCTGCCGTTTTTTCTCGTCAAGTGCCACGTTCATTCTCCCGTCGTCTACGCATTTTCAGTCTTATCGATGGAAACAGTCTAAAAAGCCGCCATGTTTTTTGTCAACTGGGGTCGCGATGCCATCGGGTCAGTTGAGGAGCGGCTTATCCCCGGCGGGCCGCTTCAGGGTCAACTCGACATAGAGCGGCCGGTGATCGGAGGTTCGCACCTCTTCCAGCACATCGGAAGTTCCCATTTTGGGCGCGAGCAACGCCTGGCTGTAGAAAATGTGATCCAGGGGGTTGTCGGACAGACTCTCGATCCAGTCGGTTTCCGGTGAGAAATCGACCGCTGCAAGCCCCGCGGCCGCGGCCGCCTCGGCCAGGAAGGCGAGCCGGCTTTTCCGCCAGGTATTGAAATCTCCGGCCAGCACCACCGGCCCGCGATGGTCGGCAATGCGGTCGAAGATCTCATGCAACTGATCTTTGAAGTCGTTGAGGCCGATCTTGAAATTGATGCCGTGAACGTTGACCACCAGCAGCGGCGAATTGCCCGGCCCCAGATCGTACCGGGTGAAAAGAGCGGCCTTGGGGGTCCGGGTGATGGGCTCGAACCCGTTGGACAGCATGGCCTGGACCACGTCGGGCCGGGAATGAGAAGCGGTCATTACGCCGCAGTACGCGTCGTATTTTTCCTGGAACGTGTTGGGGGAAAAGGCCCAGCCGATGTGCAGATCTTCATCGAAAAGCGATCGGAACCCGGTTTCCAGCCGGGCCTCCTGGAAGGTGATGATGTGGGGTTGTTTCTCCGCCACGATCCGGAGAAAATCGTCCCGCCAGGGTTGTTGATTCCCTTCCTTGTGAATGTTCCAGTTCAATATCCGGATGGACGCCCCGTCCATGACCGCTTCCCGGTAGGCGTCCCCGCTGAGGGTAAACGCTTTCTCCACCGGGGTGTAGCCGCAGGAAGCGAACAGGAAAAGAAAAACGAAAACAGCCGCATATCCGGCCCGTTGGATGTTCATTAACGCAATTCCTCATGGTTACGGTTTTGGCTCCGCCCGCCATGGGCAAGGACAAAAGTCTTCATATAATAACCGCATTGCTGTTCCTGTCAACAATTCCCCGCGCCGTCCGTCGCCCCATTCTCCGGCGTTAAATACGGCATCGGCCCTATTTCCTTGCCCATCGGCCGGTGATAAGATAGAAGGATCGACTATGGAGGCAATATCCCGCATATGAAACGCAAGTTCCTGTTGATCCCGCTGATTATCGCCGCGCTGGCCGCCGCCGGCGCCGCCGTCTGGTATGGGTTTTTCCAAAACGAAGACGGCCCCCGAAAGGCCCTGACCCTCTACGGCAATGTGGAGATCCGGCAGGTCCAGCTCGCCTTTGAAGTCAGTGAGCGGATCACTTCGGTCGATGTGGAGGAAGGGCAACGGGTGACCGCCGGCCAGGTGCTGGCGACATTGGGGACCGACCGGCTCAAACAGCGGATGCGGCGGGCCGAATCCTGGATGGACGCCCAGAAGGAGCAGGTGGCGAAGCTGGAACAGGGAACCCGCCAGGAGGAAATCCAGAAGGCCCGCTCCGCGGTTTCGGCCGCCCAGACCGAAGCCGCCAACGCCCGGCGGACCTACCAGCGACTCCAGCCCCTGGCGGCCGAGGCACTGGCCTCCCGGGACCGGATCGACAACGCGCGCTCTAAAGCCGAAGCGGCCGAGGCCCGGCTCGAATCGACGAAGGAATCCCTGAATCTGGCCCTGGAAGGACCGCGCAAGGAAACCATCGCCGCGGCCCGGGCCCAACTGCGGGCCCTGGAGGCCGAGCTGGACCTGGCCCGCCAGAATCTGGCCGACGCCGCACTCCAGGCGCCGTCCGACGGGATCATCCGGAACCGGCTCCTGGAGCCGGGGGATATGGCCTCCCCCAGCCGCCCCGTCCTCACCCTGGCCCTCATGAACCCGCTCTGGGTCCGAACCTATATCTCCGAAACCGACCTGGGACGGATCGCGCCGGGCATGACGGCGGAAGTGACCACCGACTCCTTTCCGGACAAGGTCTACAGCGGATGGATCGGCCACATCTCCCCCACGGCGGAGTTCACGCCCAAATCGGTGGAGACGCCGGAGATCCGCACCCATCTCGTCTATCAGGTGCGGATCTTTGTCTGCAATCCTGAAAACGAGCTGCGGCTGGGGATGCCCGCCACTGTCCGGATTCCATTGGGGCAGCCCCCGCCGGAAGACCCGTCCATCCCTCCCTGCGAAGGCGGCTGATGGGTCGGGAAGCCCCCCCGGAAAACGGCAACAACGGACGGGCGGACGGGGCGGCCGCCATTTCCTTCAAGCGCGTCCGGAAAACCTTCCCCCGCGGAGAGGGACGCATCGAGGCGCTGAAGGGGATCAGCATCGAGATCCGGAAAGGCCGGGTCACCGGCCTCGTCGGCCCGGACGGCGCCGGCAAAACCACCCTCATGCGGCTGTCGGTCTGTCTGCTGGAACCCGACGAGGGCGCCCTGACGGTGATGGGAATGGACGCCGCCGAGGACCCTCTGGCGATCCAGTCGGCGGTGCGGTACATGCCCCAGCAGTTCGGGCTCTACGAAGATCTCTCGGTCCAGGAGAACCTGGATCTTTATGCCGACCTCCAGGGGGTTCTCCCGGCCGACCGGAAGGAGCGGTACGCGGAACTGACCCGGATGACCCGTCTGGGGGAGTTCACCGATCGACTGGCCGGCCGGTTGTCCGGCGGCATGAAGCAGAAACTGGGCCTGGCCTGCACCCTGGTGCGGCCGCCGGAACTGCTCATTCTTGACGAACCCACGGTGGGGGTCGATCCGGTCTCCCGGCGGGAGCTGTGGAACATCGTCTCCCGGCTGGTGGAAGAGGAGGGGATGAGCGTGCTCCTGAGCACCGCCTACCTGGACGAGGCGGAAAAATGCGACGAGGTGATCCTCCTCCACGAGGGGGAGGTCCTGGGTCAGGGCCCGCCCGGCGACTTCACCCGGGAGCAGAAAGGCCGCGCTTACTGGGTGAAGCCGCCGGCGGAAAAGAAACGGGACATCCAGTGGCGGCTCTCCCGCCGGGACGGGGTGGTGGACGCCGTCATCCAGGGCGACGGGGTCCGGGTGGTGATGGGTCACGACGACGGCCCTGACAAAGAGGACTTGCTTCCGGAGGAGAACGACCTCGACTTCGAGCCGGTGGATGCCCGGTTCGAGGACAGCTATGTGGCCCTGCTCCAAAGCCGGCAGGAAGCCAACGCCAAGGACATGGCCGCCGAGGCGACCCCCGGAAAAGACGATGGGGCCGGCCGGAAAACCGGCGAATCGCCCGGCGATTCGCCCGGCGATTCGCCTATCGATGTGGAAAACGTCCGCCGTCGGTTCGGGGATTTCTACGCCGTCAAGGACGTCAGCTTTTCGGTGGGCCACGGGGAGGTCTTCGGGCTTCTGGGGGCCAACGGCGCGGGCAAGACCACCACGTTCCGGATGCTCTGCGGTCTCTTGCCGGCCAGCGGGGGCAAACTGAGGGTGGCGGGGCTCGACCTGCGGCGGGCCGCGGCAAAGGCCCGGGCCCGCATCGGCTACATGTCCCAGAAATTTTCCCTCTACGGCAACCTGAGCGTCGTGGAGAACCTGAACTTTTTCAGCAGCGCCTACAATCTGAAGGGAAAACGACGGCAGGATCGCATCGAATGGGCGCTGGAGGGATTCGATCTCAAAGACCGGGCCGACGCCGCCAGCGGACTGCTCCCCCTGGGATACAAGCAGCGGCTGGCCCTGGCCTGCGCCCTCATGCACGAGCCGGAGATCCTCTTTCTGGACGAACCCACCTCCGGGGTCGATCCCATGGCCCGGCGGGAATTCTGGGACGTCATCAACGCGCTCTCCGGGTCCGGGGTGACGGTGCTGGTCACCACCCATTTCATGGAAGAGGCCGAATACTGCGACCGGCTGGCCATCATGGCGGCGGGCGAAATCCTGGCCCTGGGCGCGCCGGCGGAGATCAAGGCCCGGGCCGGGAAATCCGAGGACGAGCCGGCGGCGTCCATGGAGGAGGCGTTTATTGCGTTGATCGAATCATCGTCCGCCGCGCGGGATTGATTCCCGGCCGGCGCCGGGAAGAATCGATGGAGAAGGAAAGCAGATGAAACAACAATCCGCCCCCGGCGGCTTCCGCCGCCTCCGGGGCCTGATCCGAAAAGAGTTCTACCAGATCGTTCGGGATCCCAGCGCCATCGCCATCGCCTTTCTGATGCCGGTGGGGCTGCTGATCCTCTTCGGATACGGCGTTTCCCTGGACGCCAAACACGTCCCCATCGCCATCGTGGTCGAAACCCCGGACGCCGCCACCGCCGATTTGACCCGATCCTTCGAACGGACCGAGTATTTCGAACCGGTCCGGATGGCCGACATGTCGGCGGCCGTGGACGCGCTGACTTACCACCGGGTGGACGCCATTGTCCACCTCCGGGGGAATTTCGCCCGCCGTCTGCACGAGGAGAAGGGCGCCCCCATCGGGGTGGTCATCAACGGCGTGGACGCCAACACCGCACGGTTGATTTCCGGGTACATGGAAGGGGTCTGGCTCAATTGGCTCGGAGACAGAGCCCGGTCCGAGGGAACCCAATTGCTCACGCCGGTGGACCTCCGGCAGCGGATCTGGTTCAACGCCGAAGTCAGGAGCCGGAATTTTCTGGTGCCCGGACTCATCGCGGTGATCATGACCCTCATCGGGGCCCTGCTCACGGCCATGGTCATGGCCCGGGAGTGGGAGCGGGGCACCATGGAGGCCCTCCTGGTGACGCCGGCGACCATGGGGGAGATCATTCTGGGCAAACTCATCCCCTATTTCATCCTGGGCATGGGCGGCATGGCGCTTTCCGTGGCCATGGCCCTGTGGGTCTTCGACGTGCCCCTTCGGGGATCCCTGTGGATGCTCACCGGCACGTCGGCTCTGTTTCTGCTGGCGGCCCTGGGCATGGGGCTCCTGATCTCCATTGTCGCCAAAAACCAGTTCATTGCCGGACAAATCGCCATCGTGGTCACCTTCCTGCCGGCCTTTCTCCTCTCGGGATTTCTGTTCGACATCGGCTCCATGCCCGTCGTTGTTCAGTATATCACCCACATCGTGGCGGCCCGGTATTTCGTGGCCATTTTGCAAAGCGTCTTCCTGGCCGGCGACATCGGATCGGTCATTCTGCCCAACGCCGCGGCCCTGGTGCTTCTGGCGGCGGTATTTCTCGGCCTGAGCCGCAAAAAAGCCCGGAAACGGCTGGAGTGAGGAGAGAGGAATGCTGCACCGGATCATCGCTCTGACCATCAAGGAGATCCTCTCCCTGCTCAAGGACAAGAAGAGCCGGTTCACCATCGTGGTCCCGCCCATTGTCCAGCTGCTGGTTTTCGGGTACGCGGCCACCTACGATCTCAACGACGTGCCCTTCGCGGTTTACGACGAGGACCGGAGCGTCGCCTCCCGTGATCTGGCGGCGGGGTTCACCGGCTCTCCCCATTTCACGCTGACCCACCGGATCACCCATCAGGCGGAAATCGCGGATCTCATCGATCGGAAAGCGGTGCTTCTGGCGATCCACATCGGCCCCGATTTCAGCCGGGATCTGCTGACGGGCGGCGGGGCCCAACTCCAGGTCATCGTGGACGGCCGCAACTCCAACACCGCCATGATCGCGCTCAACTATGTCCGGGAAATCGTCAACCGGTTCAACCAAGCGTGGCTGGTGAAAACCGGGGGTCGGGAACCGCCGGCCCGGTTGAACATCCGGGCCTGGTACAACGCCAACCTGGAGAGCCGGTGGTACATCGTCCCCGGCATCGCGGGGCTGCTGACCCTGGTGGTCGCCATGCTCGTGACGGCCCTGTCCGTGGCCCGGGAGCGGGAACAGGGCACCTTCGATCAACTGCTGGTCACGCCCCTGCGGCCGGTGGAGATCCTGGTGGGCAAGGCCTTGCCCGGCTTCATGATCGGCATGGCCGAGGCCACCCTCATTATCCTCATCGCCGTCTTCTGGTTCGAGGTCCCCCTCCGGGGCAGCCTGGCGGCCCTTTACATCGGCTTGTTCCTGTTTCTGATGTCGGGCATCGGCGTGGGCTTGATGATCTCATCGCTTTCTGTTACGCAACAACAGGGGCTGCTGGGCGCGTTTCTGTTTCTGGTGCCCGCGGTGATCCTGTCGGGGTTCACGACCCCCATCGCCAATATGCCGGCCATCGTCCAGAAACTAACGCTCCTTAACCCCATGCGGTATTTCATGGTCGTCCTGCGGGGCGTTTTTCTGGAAAAGGCCCCCTGGTCCCTGATGATCTCCCAGTACTGGCCCATGGCCCTCATCGGCCTGGCGACCCTGACCGCCGCCGCGTGGCTCTTTCGCCACCGCATCAATTGAACCGACTTGCTTCGCGTCATCGGCGTGGAGAAAACATGCGAGAATGGACTATGAGAACCCCATCCACCTTTGTTGTAATCCTCCTGACAGCCGCTTTGTCCATGACAGCGCCGGCCCCCGCCTTTCCGTCGACCGACGAGACGGGCCCGTCGGAGACGCTTTCCCTGGAAAAGGCCATCGTCGCCGGCCTCCGAAGAAATCTGAACCTGGAGATCGCCCGGTTGTCGGTACCGTCCCGGAAACAGGATGTGGCCGAGAGCCGGTCTGCGTTCGACCCGGTTTTCGAAGGAGGCCTGTCCGCGGAAAAGGAAAAATACCCCACCGGTTCGGTCCTTTACGAAAACGGTTACCGCCGCACCGAACAAACCCGGGCCAGCGCCGGCTTGGGCAAGCGGTTTGACTTTGGCCTGGAGTCCCGCATTTCAGCCCAGGGAACCCGAACCGAGTCCAATTCGCTGGCCAATTCGCTGGACCCGCACTATCGCCAGATCTTCGTAATCGAACTCACCCAGCCACTTCTCAAAGGATTCGGCCGACCGATCAATCGAAGCGACATCCGGATATCCAAAAACCGGGTCCGGGAGGCGGCCCTGGCCACTCTCCATGAGGCCCGGCGCCTCTCCGGCGCCATTGAATCGGCCTATTTGGATCTGGCAGCGGCTCAGATGATTCTGGAACTCCACATCGAATTCAGGGAACTTGCCCGGCAACTGGCCGAAGGCAACGCTCAGCGGCAGCGGGCGGGGATGATCCCCATCACCCAGGTCCGGGAATCGGAAACCGCTGTCCTCGACCGGGACGAACAGGTGCTTCTGGCCCGCCAGCGGGTGGAGATGGCCGCCAACCGCCTCAAGGATCTCATGGAGACCCGAACCGCCGCCGCCCTGGCTGCGACGCCCCTGCCGGGGGTCCATGGAACCTTCCCCGAATTCCAGGAGGCGCTGGTCACGGCCTATAAGCGACGGGCCGATCTCCGGCAGCTCCATGTGACCATGGAAAATCGAAACATCCAGCTGGCGTTTTTGAAAAATCAACAACTTCCCCGGCTCGATCTCACGGCCACCCTGGGGCTCAACGGTCTGACCGGCGACAACCGCCCGGTGGCGCTTTTCGGCAAACAGGAGACGAGCCCCCTGGAAGGGGATATGGACGACCATCTGGAACGGGCATTGGAGGGGAACGGCCATCACTGGGCCGTGGGATTGAAGTTTTCATACCCCATCGGCAACCGGGCCGCGGACGCTCGATACCATCGAGGCCAGCTCCAGAAGCGGCAGGTCATTTATCAGGTGAAACGGCTGGAGGGAACCATCGAAACGGAGGTCCGCAACGCCCTGGTCCAGGTGGAGCGAAGTCTTCAACGGGTGAAAACCGCCGATCAATTCGCCGATGTGGCGTGGAAGACCCTCCAGGGGGAGATGAAACGTCTTACCCAGGGCCTGACGGATACCTTCCGAATTCTGGATCAGCAGGAAGACCTGATCGCGGCCCGGATCCGGACGGTGAGGGCCGCCGTCGATTTCCACAAGGGACTGGCGGGGCTTTATCAGGCCATGGGGACCAATTTGCGGCGGCATGGAATTTTGGCGGAGATTGAGGCGGATTGACGGGGGGTTCCTGGACCGGGGTCCCCTCGGCTGATGGGAGCCTTCCTGTTCCTGGCGCCGGCGGTCATCCTCTCGGGGTTCACCACGCCCATCGCCAACATGCCGGTAGTGGTCCAAAAATTGACCCTGCTCAACCCATGCGGTATGATTTTTAAACGTTTTATGGAATTTTTTCCGGAAATAGCCGAAAAGGAAACCCGTCGAATCACGCTTCGAAACGATCCGCAAGTTCCGGATGGAGAATATGCCTTTGTTGAAGCTTTTTGTGAGGATAAACACTGCGATTGCCGGCGCGTTTATTTTCACGTTCTCCCAGATAGATACAGATTATGAAGTGTTTCACGCCGCCACAATTTCCTATGGATGGGAAGATTTGGATTTTTATTTATCCTGGTCGCCCTACCTGCCAACAAAAATGGCCGCTGAGATGAAAGGCCCCGCCCTGGAAAGGATTCAAAGACAATCACGATACGCGGAACGTTTTTTAGAATTTTTTGTGTCTAAATTCCTTAGTGATCCGGCCTATATCGAGCGAATCAAACGGCATTATGCCCTGTTTAAAGCGAGATTGGGAGGAAAGGCCATCAAAAAAATCTATAAGGGCTTTGATAAATATGCCCCTTGTCCTTGCGGAAGCGGTAAAAAATTCAAATTTTGCTGTTTGGCCTGAAATCACATGTGGTTCGATCGTTCCGATCGGGAAAGGGCGCCGGTGAAAAGCATACAAGAGCTGCCGGAAGACGTTGGACAGGAAGATATCCAGGAGAGAATCAACTTCATGGCCGGAGTAAGCAAAGGTTTACGCGAACAAGATGAAGGCAGGGGCATTCCCCACGAAATGATCAGGGAAGAGTTCAAAGAATGGCCCCTCAAGATTACATCATGGTCTTCAGAGTAAATACGGTAAGGCCAAAACAGGCATTGAATTAAGTCAAGTCAAATCCAAAACCCACCAAAAGGAGCCCCCCATGTTCTTCGACATCCTAAAAAAACGCCGCTCCATCCGCCGGTTCACCGATCAACCCATAGAAAAGGAAAAGATCGACGGACTCATGAAGGCCGCCCTCCTCTCCCCCTCTTCCCGGGGCATCCGCCCCTGGGAATTCGTCGTCATCGACGACCGGGAGACCCTGACCGCCCTCTCCCAGTGCAAACCCCACGGGGCCGGATTTCTGAAAGGCGCGGCCCTCGGCATCGCGGTGGTCGCCGACCGGTCCAAATCCGACGTTTGGATGGAGGACGCCGCCATCGCCTCCGTCTACCTTCTTCTGGCGACCGAAGCCCTGGGGCTGGGCGCCTGCTGGACCCAGATCCGGAAACGGAATTACACCGAAGAGATCACGGCGGCCGACCGTGTAATCGAACTGCTCGGGCTCCCGGCGGACTGTGCGGTGGAGGCGATCATCGCCGTCGGCTACCCGGCCGAGGAAAAACGGGCCTACACCGACGACGATCTGAAGTGGGAAAAAGTCCACTACAATCGATACGGACAGAAGAAACCGTCGTGAACGCGTTCACCGAAAACCAGATCGCGGCCCTGAACCAATTCGTCGCCTCCGACCGGTTCAGCACCGGCCAGCTGATGAATCCCGGCAAGATCTTCTTTCCGGACCGGGAGGGCGCGGATTGATCGACGACAAGCTCAGAAAGCTTTTGGGCGCCGACGGACCGGAACCGGCGTCGCTGCCCGGGGATTTGCCGGACCGGCTGATCGGGGACCTGCTCTCCGGAACCGATGCGCTGGTCTTCGCCCCGCCGGGATCGGGCAAGACGGCCCTGGCCCGGTCGGTCCTCGGCCGCCTGGACCCGGCGCTCCGGGCCCTGTACGTGAGTTCCCGCCTCACCCCATTCGCCGCGGCCCGCATGGCCTCGGCCCTGGCCGCCGACGGCCGGCCTGTCTCGGGCGCCTTTTCCGGAGGGGAACTCTCCCGGGGCGCGACCCTTCTGCGGCCGGAAGACCTCCGGGGCCGCCCCCCCGTCCGCCCCGATCTCCTGATCATAGACGACCTTCAGGAGATGGGCGCCGCGGACGGCGGGCCCGACCTGGAGATCCTTCTTCTCCGCGTGGCCCCGGACGCGCCCGTTCTCTGCCTCTGCGACCCGGTCTCAGACCCCGACGGGGCCGCGGCCTGGCTGTCGGCCGCCCGGTCCCGCCCCTGCCGCGCCGAGCCCCTCGACCTCCCGGAGATGTCCCGGGTCGCCGCCCTGTATACCGCCGACGGCGAGATGACGCCCCTGACCGACCGTAAACGGGTGGCCAACAAAGCCAAAAAGCGCCTCAAAGCCCAAAAACCGGCGGACGACCCGGCCGCCGGCCGGTTCGTCCGGGATCTGGTCAAAGGTCTGCGGACGGCGGACCTGACGCCGGCCCTCATCCTCATGGCCGACCCCGATGCCTGCGACAGGGCCGCCGCCATCTGCCCCAAGGGGGACCGGACCCCCACCCCCGGCGACCTCCTGACCCATCCCCGGATTACCGCCCTCCTGGACGACCATCCGTTTCTGAAGGATTACCCGGCCCTCCAACCCGCCCTCTCCCGGCGGGCCGCGCCCCGCCACCGGGGCCACCATCCTCTCTGGAACCGGCTGGTGGAGGAATGGCTGGCCCTGGACGGCCTCGACGCGGTCTTCGCCACCCCCGAATCGGCGGTCCGGTCCGCCGGCCGGTTCCGGAGCGTCCTCTTCGCCGCGTCGGGCACGGGGCCGAACCCCAAAACCGAAGGGCTGGCGGACTGGGAGATGGACCGGCTCCTCCGGCTGGCCGGCCGGCCGGGGACCGACCGGAACGGCCTCGTCGCCGCCGTCCACACCGCCGACGTCGATCCGGTGTTCATCAAGGATCACCTGGTCAAGCCGGAGGGGCCCCTCGCGTCCGCCCTGGCCTGCGACCTCCGGACGGCCCTGGCCCTTCTGGCCATGGACGCCGATCCCGCCGACAGCCTGAAACGGACCCTCAAGGGGTTCCGAGAGCCGGCCTTCGGCCGCTTCTGCCTGGACGCCGTCAGGGACGACATTGCCGAGGAACTGCCGACGCCGGCGTGCAGCGGCCACCTCCAGTCGGTGGCCGCTCTCCGGGACCTGCGCCTTCGGCTGGAACTCCGCCTCGGATGGCTGGAGGACAAGGCCAGGTCGGCCACCGGCCGGCGCCGGCGCGAACTGCTGACGGAAAAAGCAGCCGCGGAAGCCCTCCTGAGCCGGCTCCCCTGCGAGTCATGCCCTCATCGCAACCTCTGCCACGGACGGGGGACCAAGAAATTCCGGGAGGCGGCGTCCTCCTTTTATGAACTGGCGGACCGGCTGCGGGAAACCCCCACGGGACTGGGGGAGGATTTCCGCCACGCCCGGGCCTGCCTGTCGGCCTTCGGCCTGACGGCGGGCCTGGACACGCTATCCCCCTGGGGCGAAACCGCCTTTCGCTCCGGCCTGGAAACGCCGCAACCGCTCATCGAATGCATCCGGAACGGCGCCCTGCCCCTGCCGCCCGACGCGGACGAAGACATCGCGTTCGCCCTGGTGGGCGGCTTCGTGAAGACGGACAGGACGTCCCGGCCGGAATCGACCGAGGAGGCCCTGTCGGACAGCGTCCGACGGCTGGCGGACCACTGGGACGGGATGACGCCGGTTCTGGAAAAGGTTCGGGAAGGGTTGCTCCGGTTCGGCATCCTCTCCCCGGATTACAACCGTACCGGATCGGCGGCCCTGCTGGCGTGGCGACAGGGCGCCGATTCCGAAACCCTGGTTCGCCGGACCGGCCTGACGGCCGGCGACTTCGCCCGTCTCACGCAAGACGCCGCGGATTTCTGGCAACGCGTAACGAGCGCTCCGAACCGAAAAAAATCGCCATGGGTTGGTACGTTACATTCTGAAAATGGACTGAAAATGGACTGAAAAGGAGGATCAGATGGAAAACAAACCGGTGCTGGTCGCCGGCGCCACCGGATATGTGGGAGGCCGGCTCGTGCCCCGGCTGCTGTCGGCCGGGTATCGGGTCCGGGCACTGGGACGGTCCGTCGAGAAACTGGCCTGCCGTCCCTGGGGCCGGGACCCCAATGTGGAACTGGCCGGGGGGGACATCCTGGACGTCGACTCCATGGAACGGGCCGCGGACGGGTGCGGGGCGGCCTTTTACCTGGTCCATTCCATGACGGCCCAGAAAAAAGCCTACGCCCGGGCCGACCGAACCGGGGCCCAAAATATGGCCGCAGCCGCGGCCGCCGGCGGTCTGGACCGGATCATCTATCTCAGCGGCCTCGGCGACCCGGACGACGCGGACCTGAGCCCCCACCTCCGGTCCCGCCACGAGGTGGAGAAGATCCTGGCCGACGGCCCCGTTCCGGTGGTCGTGCTCCGGGCCGCCATGATCCTGGGGTCGGGGAGCGCCTCCTTCGAGATGCTCCGGTACCTGACGGAACGGCTGCCGGTGATGATCACCCCCCGGTGGGTCCACACCCCCTGCCAGCCCATCGCCATCCGGGATATCCTGGCCTACCTCATGGGCAGCCTGGTCAAAACGGACCTGCCGCCCGGGACCTACGACATCGGCGGGCCCGACGTCCTCTCCTATCGGGAGATCATCGACATCTACGCCGAAGAGGCGGGGCTGGCCCGGCGGTGGATCATCCCCGTCCCCTTACTCACCCCCAAACTGAGCGCCTACTGGATCCACCTGATCACCCCGGTCCCCGCCGACATCGCCCAACCTCTGGCCGAGGGGCTGGCGGTCCCGGTGGTCTGCCGGGAAAACCGGATTCAGGACCGCATCCCCCTGCCCCTCACCCCGTGCCGGGAAGCGGTCCGCATCGCCCTGGAGCGGGTCCGTCAGAACATGGTGGAGACCTGCTGGTCCGACGCCGGAACCCTGACGCCGCCGGAGTGGGCCTTTTGCGGCGACGCGGACTACACAGGCGGCACGGTCCTGGAGTGCGGGTACCGCATCCGGATCGGCGCGCCCCCGGAGGCGGTCTGGGACCCGGTGATCCGCATGGGCGGAAAGACCGGGTACTATTTCGGCAACAGCCTCTGGTGGCTCCGGGGGGCACTGGACCGGCTGGCCGGCGGCATGGGACTCCGCCGGGGCAGACGTCATCCCACGGAACTCCAGGTGGGCGACGCCCTTGATTTCTGGCGGGTTATGGTGCTTGAACCGCCCCGGCGGCTGATCCTGCTGGCCGAGATGAAGATGCCAGGCGAGGCCCTGCTGGAAATCCGGATCAACCCCTTGGGAGACGACACATCCGAATTCGAGTTTCTCTCCCGGTTTCTGCCCAGGGGGGTGGCCGGAATGCTGTACTGGTGGACGCTCTACCCGTTTCACCAATGGATATTCCGCGGCATGCAAGTCGCCATCGCCCGGGCCGCAGGGCGACCGATCCTTTCCGGCCCCCGTCGGTTCACGCCG
Source organism: Desulfobacteraceae bacterium (assembly GCA_011390065.1). GTDB lineage: Bacteria > Desulfobacterota > Desulfobacteria > Desulfobacterales > JAABSP01 > JAABTD01. The sequence continues at coordinate 2,812 of JAABTD010000037.1, read as the reverse complement.
AAGATCCCGGATGCTTGCGCATTTTTTCCGGACCGGACGCCGCCGGAATAAAACCACATGAACCGGTGATGATCCAAAAAAAACCCCCGGCTTCTCGACAAACGCCGGGGGTTCAAAAAACACTATTGTTAAAGGGAACGGCTATCGGATGGTCACCACCGGGCAGGGCGCCTGCATGATGACATGGCGGGCCGCGGAACCGAAAATGGCCTTGCCCACCCGGGACCGACGCCGGACCCCCACGATGATCTCGTCGACCCCATTATCCTCGGCGAATGTCACGATGTCCTCCCCAGCGCTCATCCCCCGAACCAGCAGGTGGGTTTCACAGGGAATGCCTGCCGTTTCGAAAATGCGTTGGGCATATGCCAGGTCCCCCTCCGCCTCTTTGATAACGTCCGCATCCTCGCTGGACCGGCCGGAAACAGACCGCAAGACATAGACACGGGCATCTCCAAAGGCCTTTGCATGGGTTCTGGCCAGGCGCAGCGCATCCTTGGAGGCGTTCGACCCATCATATCCCACAACAATCTTCATATGCTTCTCCTTCTTTTCACGTCCGGTGTAAAGACGACCCTGACGCGAACCAGGGACATCTCGGCCTCGTCATCGCCCCAGCATATCTTTCTTTAATCCTTTATCGGCGGGGGCGTCTCCCAGCCAGATGGCGAACAGCGCTTCTTTGAAATCCAGTCCTTTGACGATCCCGACGGTGCGACCGTTCACGACGACCCGAACGCCTTCGGACGGAACATAACGGATGTCGTATACATCCCCTTCCCCCGCCTCCTTCGTGAAGAACCCATTAAAGGCGTCGATCCGGTCCGATAGCGGGCCGAGATTCCCATTCGTCGCCGCCTGGAATCCTTCGTTCCATGTTTCCACCAGCTTTTCGGCGGACACCCCGTCATAGATGAAATGCATCCGGATTGCCATTGGACGGTCACCTGAAACGATTTTCCGGGGGTCGCTCTCCTTTTCCGGCAGATAGAGCGCGCCGGCATAGACCTTAATGAAAAACTTCTTGCGCAGGCCGGCCCCATTGAGAATCAGCGGGGTTCCGCCGGCATCGAGGGTCTCCGGCAGCGTTGCGCCCCCGATTTCCAGGGCCCAGCCCGGCAGCGCCAGAATCCATAGGGCCATCACGCTGGCCGCCAAGGCTGCCGTCAGCCGCTTGCGGTCCATAATCAATCTCCCATCTTGGCCATGTAATCATCGTATCGGGTCTCCAGGAATTGTTTGTGCTTGGCCTCTTCCTGGCACAACAGCTTAAAAACCTTCTTTTGGGCGTCCGTCTCGGCCTGGTCCAGGAGCTGGTTGTAGAGCTTCAGAGCCTTTTCCTCCCGCTTCATGGCGATGGCCAGGATCTCGTTGTAGGCCATGCCCGGCTGGAAGGTCATGTCCACCATGTAGTCGCTCCGCTTGATGTCCTTGATCCATTTCCAGTTGTAATTTTCAAGGTTTTTCCGGATCCCCTCGTCCTCAATGTTTTCCAGCATTTTCTGATGGTTCCGCTCCTGCTCGGCGAATTCCAGGAGCATATCCTTTACGCCGGACATGGACGCCTCTCTGGCGGCGGTTTCATAGAATTCAGCCGCTTCTTTTTCTTTCGCAATGGCAAAATCGACGATCTCTTCCGGGTTTTGAAACTCCATCTGCCTCTCCTTTCGTTGGGTTATGGATCATTGCTGCGGGTTGGCTTCGGAAAGGGTCAGATCACCAGCGTGTTAACGATTTCGGACACGCAGGGGATGCCTTTTTCCGACAAAAACGCGCTAATGCCCTCGACAATCCGGATCGATGCAGACGGATCGACAAGGTTGGCCGTTCCCACCTGCACCGCCGAAGCGCCGACGGTGAGAAATTCCAGTGCATCCTCGGCCGTCATGATGCCGCCGATGCCCACCACCGGGATCGTCACGGCTGCGGCCGCTTGCCACACCATCCGCAGGGCCACCGGTTTAATGGCCGGTCCCGACAGGCCGCCGGTGATATTGGCCAGTTTCGGCCGCCGGGTGTGGATATCCACCGCCATGCCGGTGATGGTGTTGATCAGGGATATCGCGTCCGCGCCGGCCTCTTCGACGCGCCGGGCAATGACCGCTATGTCGGCAACATTGGGCGACAGTTTGACCATGACCGGCTTTGACGTATGGGTCCGAACCGCGGCGGTCACCGCCGCCGCCGTATCGGGATCGACCCCGAAAGCGACCCCTCCGGCTTTTACGTTGGGGCACGAAATGTTGACCTCGATGCCGTCGATCCGGTCTTGCGCATCCGAAGCCGCGGCCAGCGCCGCATACTCTTCGACGGTTGTACCGTAGAGATTGACGAACACCGCCGTCTCAATGGATGTTAGGGTCGGCAGCTTTTCCTGAACCAGCGCGTCGAAGCCGACATTTTCCAGTCCGATGGCGTTGAGCATGCCGCTGGCGGTCTCCACGATCCGGGGCGGCGGGTTGCCTCGGGTCGGGGACAAGGAGACCCCTTTGAGGATGATGCCGCCCAAACGGTTGAGGTCGATCAGTTCCATGAACTCCCAGCCGTAACCGAACGTGCCCGATGCGGCCATGACCGGGTTCTTCAGAACCAGACCGCCGATAACCGTCCGCAGATCCGGGGCCGTTCCCGCAGTTGGGGCTTCGGTCATGACGGGGCCGGTTCCCCGTCCGGCGCGTCGGCGATGCGGGCCCATTGTCCGAGGGCGATGTCGAACCGTCGGGTCAGGAGGGCGGCGATCGCCAGCGCCGTATCGGCCGACGGGGTTCGACGCAGCCGGCAGGATCGGAGGGCGTCTTGGTACATGGCCTCG
>JAABTD010000406.1 GCA_011390065.1 Desulfobacteraceae bacterium | reverse complement strand
CGCTCTTCCGATCTCGACAGCTTTTATCTGCTTTCATCATTCAGATATTCCTTTATCAACTTTATGATTTCATGAAATTTAAATCCGTTCAGCTTTCCATACTTTGCCGATGATCATCTTCATATACACTGGCCGACGCTGCTATGACAATGACCACCTTATTTTAAATTGCAGCCAGTTTGGATTGAGCAGCATCACAGGAAAGCTTTCTTCCTTTTTGAACCGGGTCAACCACAACCGATATTCCTCCAGAAGACCGGCGTCGAGAACAGCTGCCAGGTCTCCCATGAAAAACCGGAAAAACGCGGCAGCCAGCGGAGAGGACAAGTCGATGTCACCCATTCCGCCGTTTAACTAATGGCCCAGTCCTGGATTTTGAACTGTCAAAAACACGTCGGAATACTTTTGCCGGAATGACGTGTCAATGCTATATTCTCTCTCATCCAATCAACACGATGGCTTCCCACGGCTGGTGGAGACTATATTCCAATGGTGATTGAAATGTTGAGTAAGCTTCAAAACGGTCATAAACTGGCGGTTCTGGGAAACCATGACCAATGGGACGGTAAGGAAACAGAAAATCGACTGGTAACCGAATTGCGGCAAATTGGCATTGACGTTCTGCGCAATCGATCTAAAATATGGGTTCGGGGAACCTCAATCAAGCTTATTCGGGCATGATCTTCGTTATTGGATATGTTGGCTTGTTGCACGGATAAAAAAATCCCCAGGGCGTTGCCCTGGTCTGGTATGTGACGCCCTTTCAGGGCTATCCCCAAAATCCTTTATAATCAGCAATTTAACGATTATATCATAGTTTTGGGCGTAGTCGGCGCCGTTTTTGTTATCCATTTCAAATCTCTGCATTAATTTGGATGGCTGTTGATGGGCAAACCTCTCATTTTTTCGCCATGGCTTTTTTCTTACGCTCCCACAGTTCCCGGCAGGGTTCGGCGATATCCCGGAAAACGGCGGCTTTTTCAGCGCCAAATCCCCATGCGCCGCCTGGTTTAGCGTAATCGAGCAGTTCGGATCGCCTCTTTTTGACCGCCCATTGGCCCAAATTTCCCCTGTCGTCCGGTTTCAGATAATCCCTGACCACGCCGCCGATATATTCCGCGTCGGTTTTGGATGCGCCGTCGGCCCGGAGGAGGAGTTCATAATGGGTTTCATTTGTGGGAGTGAATTCATCGCCGAGTTGCAGGACTTGGGCGGCGGATTCCACGACCCCATCGAATGGGGTGTCTGACGAGAGCAGGTTGAGCACTGTTTCAATGTAAGCGATCTCGTCTGTCTGAAACACAATCCGTGCGCGTCGGAAGTCGTTTTCATCGGGAGGAATGTCCTCGCCGTCTTTTGTGCGGAGAGAAAATTTGGCTTGTTCCTTCAAACCGCTGAAACTGGTGGTGGAAACCAGAACCCCCCGGATTCGGAATTGCCAGGCATCGCCATTTTGATCCAGGAGCGGGCCGGCATGCTTGATTTGTGTTTCAAGCACATAGGGCATGTAGATGGTGGAAACGATCTTGTAGTCCGACCAGCCGCCGCCCGCGCCGATGGCCAACCCTTTGGGATCGATAAATCCCAGTGTCTGGATTTTGTCTTTTTTATCGACAACCCAGAGGATAAAATCGGGGTAAAACCAATTGGAATCGTCCACCCGAAGCCGGAAGGAGTCGGGGTCTTTTTCAATGTTGCGCTTCAGCCACAGGCGATAATCACCCCATTTCAGCGGCGTCTTGGGGCTTTTGGGCGGATTTCCCGCCGGGTAGAGAAACGTGATCAGGTCCTGGACGAATTTTTTCTCGTTTTTCTCCAGTTTTCCCGGTCCGACCTCGATGCCATCCTCTCGCGGGGTCAGCAAAATAGGCTGGTAAACGCTGCCGGGCGCCATGACTTCAAACCGGCCCTGGGGATTAAGGATCAGCGGCAGGTTTCGGACATCGGGACAGGTTTGACGGACATCCGGCAAATTGAACATGTCCAGTTGCGTTTTGGTTTTGGGTTTTTTAGGCATCTGTCCATCTTTTGGAATAGGTTTTGGGAATGCCGCTTTGCTCGGCATTGACCATGGCGTATCGGCTTTTGCGGCTTTCGGCCTTCCGGTAAGCGCCCTCGAACAGTCGTCGCACCAAAGCCGCCGCGATGCGGTTGAGGCGAATCAGGTCGGATTCGTTGCCAATGGAGAGAGCGGAGGGCAAACCCTCGATCTTATAGCGGTCGCTGTTCAGAGCGCAGTCGATGGCGGCGCGGTCGAAGGAAAAATTCCACCATCCCATCCGACGTTTCAGGTCGATCATTTCACGGTAGATATCATTCAAATCCAAAAATGGCAGGATTGGTTTGAAACAGTTTGTGATGTCGGCGCCGACGGCGCCCTTTTCGGTCAGCACTTTGTCTTTGGACAATCGGGAGGTCAGCACGGTGGCGGCAAGCGAAAAGGTGATTTTGTTGACGCCTTTCAGCCATTGACCGCCAAAAGCCGCCAGATGGAACTCGTCGGGGCCGGGCATAATGGTCCGCACGGATTGGAGGTCGATGTCATGAGGCAAATAAACGTGGAACGGGCAACTTTTTTCCGTCTTTTTGGGGACCCCGTTGGCGTAGAGACTGTCCAGAAAGGATTTCAAATATCCGGATCGCAGCCCGTAAATATAAGCGGTTTGCAGGGGCCGGAGGGTCGGATCAGCATGTTCCAGTCGCTTGCCGTTCCCGCGAACTCCGGCGAACCGGACCACCCGACCGAACATTTGGATGATCAGGGAACCTTCGCCCACGCCGAGCCGGAGAAGGGTCAGGCTGGCGGCCCGGTAATTGTCCCATCCTTCGGCAAACCGGCGGGAGCCGATGAGGAGGTTGACGCAGGAATGATCATCGCCCAGACCGGCGAACAGGGAT
>JAABTD010000197.1 GCA_011390065.1 Desulfobacteraceae bacterium | reverse complement strand
GATCCTCGTTCCGGGGCAGATAGGCGACCACCGCATCGGCGTCGGCCCCTTTCACGGCATCGTCGCCCCACCCATCGACAGGCTCGGGGTCGGGTCCCTCCACCAAGACGCCCTGGACCCCCAGCCCATAGAAAAGATCGGATATCAGGTCAATGGCCGAAGGGATGTCCTCGGCCTCGAAAAGCACTTTGATTTCGGTCCAGATCATGGAGATTCGGCGAAGCGTTCCTTTGGAGGGTTAAAATAGCCGTGGCGCAGCCCTGGAAACGACCGGCGGATGCGGCCGATCAACCGTTTCATCCCCGCCGGCGGACCCAGGGGCGAAACCCGGCCCATGATGTTCCAGTATCGAAGGGGATCGAAATTGAGGTTTCGCCACTGAATCATGCTGACCGGCCGTTGGCGGAGAAACGCCTCCAGGGCGTCGGCTTCCTCCGGGCTGTCGGTGAATCCCGGGCAGTTGAGGTAGTTGAGCGAGACCCATTTCCCCCTGGACAGGGCCGCGTCGATGCTCTCAATCACCTGGTCGAAGGTGTAGCCTTTGGGCCGGAAATAGGCTTCGTACGGGGATTTGCGGATGCTGTTGAGGCTGATGCGGACGCTGTCCAGACCGGCGTCCAGCAGCCGGGCCAGGATTTCCGGGCGACCGCCGTTGGTGTTCATGTTGATCGTGCCGGCCTCCGTTTCTTCGCGGATGAGGCGGATGCCGGGCTCGATGGCGTCGGCGGCCAGGAGCGGATCCCCTTCGCATCCCTGGCCGAAACTCACCACGGCCCGGTCGACCCGGCGGATGTGGGTCAGGGCGATGCCCGCAATCTCTTCGGGCGTGGGGGTGAAGGCGATGCGGTCCTGGCTGTGGGGGATGTCGCCGCCCGTCTGGAGGGAGAGGCAGCCCAGGCACGCCGCATTGCACCGTTGGGCCGTTGGCAGGGGCGCTTCATAACGCCCCAGGAAAAAGTTCTTGGCTGCCGGGCATCCGTATTCCAGGGCGCATTTTTCCAGATGACCCCGGAGGCGATTGTCCGGCAGCGCCTTGCGCATCCGTTCCACCCCGGCGATCACCTTGTTTCGCGGCATCCGCCGGAGGTCCTGGCGGGGCTCCGGATCGACCCGGACTACGGCGGTCCGGAACCCTTGGCCGTCCCACCCCGCGGCCCCATAGGAAAACAGCGGCAGAAAGCCGGCGCCGGGATCTTCCTCGTAAGCGCTGACGCGGGTGATCACATATCCCGGAGAGTTGAAGGCGGCCACGGGAAAGAGCGGCTCTCCCGGGGCATAGGGGTTTTCAGAGAGGGTTTCGAACCGTTGCGCATCGAGGTTGTAGAGCACCGGGGATCGGTCCGGCAGAAACATGAGTTCCGAGCCATGGGGGATCTTCAGGGCGTCGGCCTGGGTCAGGACGGCGCGGTCGGTTCCGGCCATGCCGGCGGCTGCGAACCCCTCCAGTTCAAAGATCTCGCCGGCGCTGTTGGCGACAACGGCGGTGAGGGGGGCGGATGGCTTGGGACGACGAGGCATGGTGTGCGGATTATCTGAAGATCCGGAAAAGCCAGAATCCCTCTTTTTCCGAGGAGAGTTCCGTCCGCCGTTTCTTCAGTTCATCGTGCCAGGCTGCGACGCGGTCGTCCTCTAAGTATCGATCGATCAGATCGATATCCTGATTTTCCCGACTGAGCGCCGTTGCAAGGCCGTCGCGATAGGCCGCTGTGACCGCTTCAATGCGGATCGGGTAGAGGACCAACCGGGCCGGTTCCTTTTCGCCGACGCCGAATTGGCCCGAATACCGGCCTCCGCCGGGGGGGAGGAAGAAAGAGACCGGCGCTTCCGGTCGACGAGGCGCGGCATGGAGATCGTCTTCATCGCCGAAAGTCCCGCTCCAGACGGCCGTCAGGGCGACCAGATAATGATGGTTCGAGGTGTTGGCGACCTCGAAGGCGATCTTGTACCCGTAGCGCGGCTCCGTCCCGGCTGCATCGGATTCGGAATCGATCCGGCCGTAGGTGAAAGAATGGTCCACCGACAGGCCGCTATCGGCGATGACCCGTTCCGGGATTCCGCTGGCCGCCAAGGCTTCGGGATAATTCGCCAACAGATCGATGAGGTCTTCGTAGCGGTCCGGCGTTAAGAGAATCTTGTCGGGCTGTATGTCGTCGATGAAGGCTTGGTATTTTTCGGGTTCCCAGCCGCTCAACGCATACCGGTAGAGATGACTATCGTCGGTGGCGAAAACGGCGTTGAAATGGGCTGCCGCCGTTTCCCCTTTGGCATTGAGACGTCCTCGAAGCTGAAGGGTTTCTAAATCGTAAAAGAGGAGCCCCTTGTTGTGGCGGAGGGTGAGCACGATGAGTCCGCCTTCCTGGTTCGGGAGGATCGGCTCCTCTGTGACAATCAGGTCCTCGATTGGCCGGTCCGCCTCTACCGTTCCCCTCAGGTCGCCTGAGGCGAGATCGGTCACGGTAAAGGTCGATTTCCGGTATTCCACCAGATAGGGGCCGTGGAACAGGGCGATGGAGCCCGGCATGGCTTTGGGAATCCGGCGGATCGGCGGCGCGTCGATCCGGTTCCAGATGAGGACGGAGTTTTCTCCGGCCCCGGCAAGGTCGTCCCCCAGGGAGGCGATGGCGGTGATGCACTCTTTCTGGTTGAAAACATCCCAGTCGACGTTCTGCCGGCTTCCGGAAATATAGTGACCCCGGAAGGTCAGATCCGGATAGTTCCATACATTGACCACCCCCCCGCAGGCGCCGATGAGAAGCCGTCCCTCCACCGTTTTGACGGTTCCGATATAATGGCCGCTTTTCAATCGTATGGTCCGGATTTCGTCTTCAATCGTATCCCACACCACTGCGGCGTCCACATCCTGATCGCCGCCGCCCGAGATCACCGTGGCCCCGGTGGTCTCCCGGATCGTTCCGCCGTATTTCTCAGCCGCGTGCTTTTCGATGGTTCGGCTGAGCGACAGGGGCTCGGGGTTGAAAATGAAGATGGCGCCTCCCCCCCCGGCGGTGTTTTCAAAGACCCAGATCCGGTCCGCCACGCGATAGGGGCGGCTGTAATACAGGCCGGGCAATCGATGTCGCGCAGACAGGTCGTTGTTGGCCTTGAGAATCTCTTTCAGTTCTTCCCACATCTCCAGATTGGCGTAGATGTGGAAGGGAATGGCATAGGGGCCGAGGATCTCTTTTTCAAGGGCGCTTCGGATCTGCGCGCGCCGTTCCGCCGCCGCATCGGTCAGCCCGGCGGCCGTCGGACCCGATAAAACGAAGCAGAGAAGCAGCGCTGCCATCAGGCCGTTGATGATGGTTCTCATTGGTTATTCACCCAGCAGGATTGATCGGTATTCCCGCCGCGCACGGGTGACCAGGGGCTGTTGTTCCGTCTGATCTTTGTATTTGAGAATAAAGGCTTCCAGCCCTGCCAGAGTGGGCCGGGCCAGAATGGTCTCCAATTCCTGCCGGGCATCGACGGACTGGTCCGGCTGAGTCAGGGCCTGCACCGGCTCGGGTTTGGACGGCGCCGGTTTGTCCATTCCGACCGGCTTTTCAGTTCGGGCGGCGGGCGGCGGCGGCTTTGCTTTCCTGACTTTGGGGGCGATGCGGCGGGCCGGGGGGCGGTAAGTTCCGGCCCGGGGTTTGCGCGCCGCTTCAATTTTCTCGGATGCCTTCCGGAGGTAGGGGACGGCAACGGGCATCCGTCGCTGAATCTGTTTCAGATAAGTTCTGCTGACCCATCCCCGGTCGGTCTGGACCCAGTCGTCCTGGACCGTGTCGGCGTAGACGACATCGCCTTTTTCATACTCTCCCACCTTGGACGCCCCTGTTGAATTGGCGGACCGGATGTTGAGGCTGGAGGCCGTCACCAGAAAGGAGCGCTGACCCAACTGACCGTATTGTTCGATGAACCGTTGCAGGGCCGCCACGGAGCCCTCGTTTTCGACCTCCCTGTAGTCGGCCGCAATGGTTTGGCCCAGCATCCGTTCCACTGTGTCGAGATAATGACCTTTGGGAAATTTCGAAAAATAGGTGTCGAAGAAGCGAAGATCCGCCCCCCGGGCCTGGCGCTGTATCTGCTTGACCAGGTCTTTTTCCGCGGCCAGCCGGTAAAGGCGTCGTTTCGTCGGGGACAGCGCGCCGGGGTCATGGGCATCCAGGAAGTCCCCGGCGGGTCCGCCCCGCTCCAGGATTTTTTGGAAGGCGGTCGCGTTTTCCATCTCGAAGGCGTGCCAGAGGGCGGTGCGGCCGTTGTCGTCTCTGGCGGCGACATCGGCGCCTTTTTTCAGCAGCAGATCGACCATCGCCGGGTCTTCGGTGCGAACGGCCAGCATCAAGGGGGTCATCCCCTGGTCGTCTCGGCGGTCGATCGACGCGCCGCCGTCGATCAGATCCGTCGCTTCTTTGATTTCCCCCTGGCGCACGGCTTCGTGGAGATTCGTACACGACGCCGTCAGCAGGAGGAAGACGGCGATGGTCGGGAAAAGCTGTTTCATGGCTTGCGATCCTCTCCGTTGGTCTGTCATCCGTTTGCAGATGGGAAGTATAAAGGAATCTCCAATGCGTGTCAATTGCCAAAGCGAGTGTAATTAATGGTGAAAAATTCACTTAACATGCCAATGGAATTCTGTCATAATGCCTGGCCATGATCGGGGTCGTTAGGAACATAAGCTCTTGAAAGGGTGTTTGACACTCATCGGGCTGGTGGTGTTGATCGTCGCAGCCGCGGCAGGCTATGCCGCCTGGGATCTGTACCGGTATGCCGAAACCCCCATGGGCGACTCCGACCGACCCATGGCAGTTTCGATCCCCTCCGGCCAGGTCTTCGGCGAGACCGTCCGGCAGTTGCAGCTTGCAGGCATCATCCGGTCCCCCCGCCGTTTCGAGATCCTGGCCCGGCTGAAAGGACTCGATACCAAGATTCAGGCGGGGGAATACTGGCTCTCACCTGACGCAACCCCCGAAAAACTGCTCCAGCAACTGGCGACCGGCAAGGTGCGTTTGCATGCCCTGACCCTGCCGGAAGGTTCCACCATTCGTCAATACGCCGCCATCATCGACGAAAAAGGGTTGTCTTCCGCCGAGGGGTTTCTGTCGGCGGCCGCCGATGCGGCCCTGGCCCGTGAATACGGGATTCCCGGCGACACGCTTGAAGGATATCTTTTTCCGGATACCTACCATTTTCCCAGGGGCCTGCCGCCGAAACACCTGGTCGATCATATGATCGCCAGATTCTGGTCCCTCTTCAAGCCGGAGTGGGAAGCCCGGGCCCGGGACCTCAACATGACCCTCCATGAAATCGTTACCCTGGCCTCCATCATCGAAAAGGAGACCGGCGCCGCCGCCGAGCGGAAGCTGATCTCATCCGTCTTCCATAACCGGCTGAATCGGAACATGCGCCTCCAGAGCGACCCCACGGTGATCTACGGCTTAAAGAACTTCAACGGCAACATCACCAAAAAAGACCTGGAGACGCCGACCCCCTACAACACTTACACCATCGGCGGACTGCCGCCCGGCCCCATCGCCAACCCCGGCGCGGGGGCCCTGGAAGCGGCCCTCTACCCGGCCAAGACCAATCACCTTTATTTCGTCTCCCGAAACGACGGCACCCACCATTTTTCCGGCAGCCTGAAGGAACACAACCGGGCCGTGAGGCAATATCAGCGATGACAGGAATGTGGCTGAAATAACGTCGGAACAATCGGCAGGGCAGCGATTGATGGCGGGGTTCCGGGGCATCATGCTCAACGACGAGCTGCGGTTTCTCATCGACGGCCTCAAGGTGGGCGGGCTCATCCTCTTCGCCCGGAACATCGAGACGCCGACGCAGGTGAGCAACCTGTGCCGATCCGTCCAGGAATACGCCCTTTCCTGCGGCCAGCCGCCGCTCTTCATCGCCGTGGATCAGGAAGGCGGGCCGGTGGCCCGGTTTCGGCCGCCCCATTTTTCAGAGCTGCCCGGCGCTCCCCGGATCCGGGACGCGGCGGAAGCTGCCCGGCTGGCGGAGAAAACAGCGGGTGAGCTGACGGAAATGGGGCTCAACATGAACATGGCTCCGGTCCTGGATGTGGCCCCGACCGATATGGCGAGCATCATGGCCGATCGCGCCTACGGGGCCGACCCGGAGCGGGCGGCCGAGATGGGCGTTGCTGTTATCCAGGGATTACAGGAAAACGGCGTGATGGCCGTGGGAAAACATTTCCCGGGCATCGGCCGCACGGTCCTCGATTCCCACCATGACCTGCCGTCCTTCGACGGAAGGAGGGAAGATTTCGATGAGGTGGAGTTGCCCCCCTTTGCCGCGGCGATAAAAGCGGGCGTCTCCGGCGTGATGCTGTCTCACATTCGGTATGACCGGATCGATTCCGAATGGCCCGCCAGCCTGTCCTGTCGGATCGCTCTGGGCCTGTTGCGGGAGGAGATGGGGTTCGGCGGCCTGGTCCTCACCGACGACCTGGACATGGGGGCCATTAAAAAACACTTCGACATCGACGCGGCCGTCGAACGGGTCCTGGCCGCCGAAGTGGATGTGGCCCTCATCTGCCACTCCCTGGACGCCCTCAAGCGAGCCCATGGTCTCATCCAGTCCCATCTGGCCGAGGGCCGCTTCAACGGCGAGGCCTCGGTGGAGCGGATCATGGGGCTTAAAAACCGGTTTCTGCCGATCTAAAGCCGGGCGATTGATTCGCAGGGTTGGAGGGGCGAAAAATTTTTCGCCCCTACAGTTTCAATACCTGCCTGATCCGTTCCAGTGCCCAGTCGATTTCATCCTGGGTGATGACCAGGGGCGGCGCGAACCGGATGACGTTCTCGTGGGTCTCTTTACAGAGCAACCCCTTCCCCTTCAATGCCTCACAGAAGGGCCGCGCCCCGCCGGCTTCGGCCTTCAATTCCACGCCGATCATCAACCCCTTGCCCCGGACCTCTTTGATATGGGGGCTGTCGATCTCCTGGAGCTTTGACAGGAAATAGTTCCCCAGTTTCTCCGCGTTCTGGACAAGGTTTTCCTCGGTAAGCACCTTCAGGGCCGTCCGGGCGACGGCGCAAGCCAAGGGGTTGCCGCCGAAGGTGGAGCCGTGCTCGCCGGGCATGAAGACCCCTAGCACCTCCTTGTTGGAGAGGACGGCGGAGATGGGATAGAACCCGCCGGACAGGGCCTTGCCCACCAAGGTGAGGTCGGCTTCGATGCCGTCGTGTTCTTCGGCCAGCAGCTTGCCGGTGCGGCCCAGGCCGGTCTGGATTTCATCCAGGATCAGGGCCACGTTGTGCCGGTTGCAGATCTCCCGGACTTCTTTGAAATATCCGGCCGGCGGGATGATGACCCCGGCCTCCCCCTGGATGGGTTCGACCAGAAAGGCCGCCGTGTTGGGCGTGATGGCCGCCTCCAGGGCCGCCGCGTCGCCGAAGGGGATGATCCTGAACCCCGGCGCAAAGGGCCCAAACCCCTCCTTGTACGCTTCTTCGCTGGAAAACCCGATGATGGCGATGGTCCGGCCGTGGAAGTTGTTGGTGCAGACGATGATCTCGGCCCCATCCCTGGGGATGTTCTTGGTGGTGTAGGCCCATTTCCGCACCGCCTTGACCACGGTCTCCACCGCCTCGGCCCCGCTGTTCATGGGCAGCACCATGTGGGACCGGGTCAGCTCGCAGACCTCCTTGTAGAACAGAGGGAGCTGGTCGTTCCGGAAGGCGCGGGAGGTAAGGGTGAGCTTCCGGGCTTGCTCGATCATGGCGTTTAAAATTTTCGGATGACAGTGGCCCTGGTTGACGGCGGAATAGGCCGACAGGCAGTCCATGTACTTGTTGCTCTCGACATCCCACACCCAGATCCCTTCCCCGCGGTTGATCACCACGTCCAGGGGCTTGTAGTTCCGGGCGCCGTATTGATTTTCGAGTTCGATGTAGGCGTCTTGGTTCATATCGTATCCTTGATGTTTGCCATCGTAATCTTCACGGATCATGCCGCGATCCCTTCGCGCTTGACTATCCGGTAAAGATGAAATTTGCCGGATTCAAATTCGTCTACAGCCGCCGGTTTCGCTGAAATCAGGCGTGCCGATTTGAGTTGAATGGGATACAGGATTTCGACAATTACCCGCATTTCCTCAAAATAATCAAATGGTGGCGATAGAAGGACGAGAAGATCAATATCGCTGGAGTCTTTCTCCTGGCCGCGCGCTATGGAACCATACAAAACTAAACCGCGAAACCGGTCGCCATAATGGGTTTTTAAAACATTCTTACATTCCTCGACGATCTTCTTGATGCCCATTTGGCGGTAATATCCTCTATTGAGCGACTTTTTCTATAATGGTTGCAATCCCTTGCCCGCCGCCGATGCAGGCGGTGGCGCAGCCGAAGCGGCCGTCTTTCGCGGCGAGGATTCGGGCCAGAGTTCCGGTGATCCGGACGCCGGTGGCGCCCAGGGCGTGGCCGATGGCGATGCCGCCGCCCATGACGTTAACCCGTTCCGGATCAATGCCGAGCTGCTGGATGGCGTACAGGGCCACCACGGCGAAGGCTTCGTTGATTTCCCAGTAGTCGATGTCCGCGGCGTCGAGGCCGGCGGATTTCAACGCCCGTTCCACGGCCGGGACGGGACCCGCGCCCATGACGGTGGGATCGACCCCCGCGAACCCGATGGACCGGATGTGGGCCAGGGGCGTTAGACCCCGCGCTTTGGCGCCTTCGGCGGACATCAGCACCATGGCCGCCGCACCGGCGTTGAGGGGCGACGCATTCCCGGCGGTGATCACGCCGTCTTCCTTGAACACGGGTTTGAGCCGTTCCATATCCTCGAGGCTGGCGCCTTCCCGGACGGCGCCGTCCCGGTCGACGGTTTTGGTGCTTCCGTCGGCCTGGGGCGCGTCGATGGGAAGGATCTCTTCTTTGAAAAACCCATTCGCATAGGCGTCGGCCGCCTTCTGATGAGATCCGACCCCCCAGTTGTCGAGATCCGAGCGAGTGAGACTCGTCCAGGAGAAAAGCTTTTCGGCGGTGAGCCCCATGTTCAGGGCGGTGGCCATGTCCCAGTGGCCGAATTGGTCTTCGGTGGAGAGGCGTTCGTTGACCGACAGGACCCCTTGTTTAAACAGGGGCGGCCCCATGGGGACCCGGGTCATGTGCTCCATGCCGCCGGCGATGGCGACATCGGCGTAGCCGCCGGCGATCTCCAGAAAACCGGTGTGGACCGCCGCCATGCCCGATCCGCACTGCTGATCGAGAAATTTGGCGGCGGTTTTCTCGGAGAGATTGGCCAGAAAAACCGGCGTCCGGCCCCCGTAGGTCCACTGCTCGGTGACGCCCAGGGCCGATCCGACGAGAAAATCGTCGATTTCATCGGCTTTGACGCAGCTTCGATCCAGCAACGGCGGGATCAGTTCGGCCAGCAGATCATCGGCCCGCAGTTGGGAAAAGGGATCGCGTTCGGGCTCTTTGGGACGGGCCCTGGATTGGGCGGTTCTAAGGTATCCCGCTATAACAACTTCTCGCATGGGGGAGGTTTCCTTTCGTTTATTCCGCCAACCCGCACCATTCCGACAGAAACAGCGCATAGGCCTTGGCGGTGTGGATGACGCTGTCGATGTTGACCCGTTCGTCGGCGGCGTGGATGTTTTCGGCGATGGGCCCGAAGCAGGTGGCCTGCCCCTTGCCGAAAAAGTGGAACGCCCGCAGATCGGTGGTGCAGGTGGAGATGTATTCTTCGGCGTCGGTTCCGGCGATCATCCGATGGCAGTCGTTAAGTACCGTAAAGGCCGGGAGATTCCGATCGACGGCGTGGCCGTCTGACCGGAAGCCGTAAAATTTGATCTCCGGCCGGTTTTTGGCCAGCCAGGGATCGGCTGTCGCAGCGTCTTCGATGGTTCGACGGACCCGATCCCGGACGGCGCTGAAGGGCGTGCCCGGAAAATAGGACAGACGGCAGTGAAACGCCGCCGTGGCCGGGACGGTGGAAGGCCAGTCGCCGCCTTCGAAAATCCCGATGTTGAGGTTGAGGG
>JAABTD010000196.1 GCA_011390065.1 Desulfobacteraceae bacterium | reverse complement strand
TGCATGACCGGCAACTGGGACGGATCGGCCTTGATGACCACCGGCGGGTCCATGCCGGCGGGCAGGTTGCGGGCCACCCTTCCCATGGCCGCCAGCACGTCCTGATAGGCCGCCTCGACGTTGACGCCGTACTGGAAATTGACCAGCAGGGTGTACATGCCTTCGATGCTGGAGGATTCGATGTAGTCCAGGTTGTCCACCGTGGACATCACCCGTTCGATGGGTTCGGCCACATTGGTTTCGATATCGTCGGGCGTGGCCCCGGGCCACCAGATGTGCACCTTGATCATGGGGTAGGTGATCTGGGGCAGGTAGTCCACGGCCAGGTTTTTCAGGCTGAACAGGCCCACGGCCGCCGCCGCCAGTGTGAGGACGGCCACGGCCACCGGGCGCTTCAGCGCGGTGCGGGTGATTTTCATGCCGGGGCGCCCCTGCTTTTGCCGGCCAGGCAAACATCGACGTCCGTCATCGGTTCCACCTTCACCAGTGCCCCGTTTTTGAGCTTGTCATGGCCGGCCACGATCACCTGTTCGCCGGGCCGGACGCCCTCGACCACCTGGATGCAGGAACCTTTCTCGATGCCGGTTTTCACCGTTCGCCGCTCGGCCTCGCCATCGACGACCACGAAAGCCGCCGGGGCTTCCCCGGTCCGGGTCAGCAAGGCCCGGTCGGGCAGGACGACGCCCGCTTCGGAAGACTCGGCGGTCACCGTAACTCTGGCGAACATGCCGGGGACCAGTTCCGCGGCGTCTTCCACCCGGGCCTCCATGGTCCGGGTCCGGGTTTTGGGATCGATTTCAGGGTAGACCCGGACGATCCGCGCCGGATAGGACCGCCCCGGCAGGGCGTCGAAACGGGCCGAAACCGGGGTTTCCCCGTCCAGGCCATGGGAGCCGGATTCCGGCACGCTGAACCGCACGACGATGGAATCGATTTCCATGAGGGTCAGCAGCGGGGCCTTGGCCTGGGCCATATCGCCGGGCCGGACGTCCACCCGGACCACTACGCCGTCGAAGGGCGCCTGGATCACGCACTCGGCCAGCCGGGCCCGGGCCATGTCCAGCTTGGCTTCGGCTTCGCGGACCAGGGCCTGCTGGACCGCCAGATCGGTGGCGGTGGGACCGGCCTTGAGCATGCCCAGTTTCTCCCGGGCGCCGGCCAGACCGGTCCGGCACTTGACGGCCGCCACCCGGGCTTTTTCCAGGGCCTCCCCGGGCAGGGCGCCGCTGTCGACCAGTTGTTCCACCCGCTTCAGGTCGGTGGTCGCGAATGCCGCGCAGGATTCGAATTCTTTCGCCGTTTCGGCGGCCTGGGCCACCTCCTCGGTTCGGGAACCGGCTTTCAGATCGGCGAGCCGGGCCCGGGCCACGGCCAGGGCCGCCTCGGCCATGTGGACTTCTTCCCGGTACACGGGCCGGTCGATCTCCACCAGCCGCTCGCCTTTTTTCACCGCGTCCCCTTCCCGCCAGGGGAACCATGCGATGGGGCCTTCCACGCTGGGCCGGATGGTGACGGTGTTGGCGGCGATCACGTCGCCGGTCGCCTCGATGTCGCGGGTGATGATCCGTTGTTGGGCGGTGACGACCCGCACGGACGCCGGTTTTTCGGTTTTCGGCCCGGAGGCCGATTCACTCTTTGGCTGGGATGCGTCCGCGGCAATCGGCGTCGCGTCGCAACCGGCAAGGAGCAGGCCGATGCAAACGATCATCCAGAGGGCCAGATATTGTTTCATGATATTTCTCCCAAGGCCAGCCGAAACCGGCCGATGGCAATGTGGTATTCCGCCAGTGCGCGGTAGTATTCCGTTTCGATTTCCAACAGCGCCCGCTGGGCGTCGAGCACATCCAGGATCGCGCCTTTGCCCAGACGGTATTTTTCCTGCTCGATGCGCAGGGCTTCCCGGGCCTGGGCGATGGCGGTTTCCTGGGTGGCGACCCGCTGCCGGGCCGATTGCATGTCGTACAGGGCCGTTTCCACCTCCTTCTGGATGCGGAGCCGCAGCGAGTTCAGATCTTCCCGCAGGGCGGAGAATTTTTCGGTTTCCCGGCGGATGCGGGCCTGGATGCGGCCCCCCTCGAAAACCGGTAGATCCAGCGTGATGCCGACGGCCCCGCGGTCCTCGGCCGCGTCGGCGCCGTCGGGCCGGTCCGACGGATCGCCGGCGAAACGATACCCATATGATCCTTCCAGATTCACCTGGGGCAGGCGTCGGCCCCTGGCCGCATCCACCCGCCGGGCCTGGGCGTCCATTCGGGCGCGGGCCGCCTGGAAGTCGTTCCGGTTCGCCAGGGCCGCCTCGAAGGCGCCCGCGCCGGCCGGCAGGGGCGGCATCGGGGTCAACTCGCCCTCGAGTTCGGGCATGCGGTCGCCGAAATTCGTCTCGACGCCCATCAGATTGTTGAGCGTCCGCCAGGCCGCGTGGATTTCGTTTCGGATCCGGACCCATGTCTGCTCCACCTGGGCGAGCCGGACATCCATGCGCAGCAGATCGACGCGGGCCGCCTTTTGGGCTTCGATCAGCGCCTGGATGCGCCGCCGGTCTTTTTGCAGCACATCCCGGGAAAATTCGATGCTCTCCAGTTGGCGTTTTTGCCCCAGGATCGTGTAAAACGCGCTGGTCACATTGAATATCAGCTCCCGGCGGGTCCGGGCGAAGCGCGACCTGAAATCGGCTTCGGTCAGCTCCGCGGCCCGGATGGTGTTGACGATCCGGCCGCCGGTGTAAAGCGGCATCCGCAGAACCACGCCGGCATCCACGATGTTCCGGCTGAAAACCCCCGGCTCGCCGTTGGCGTTGGCCGGGGCCAGCCGCTGGTCGTCCAGGTACCGGGTCGCGGTCCCCTTCAGGCCGATGGCGGGCCAGCGTTCCCCCCATGCGATGTCCCGGTCGGCGGCGGCCGCGTTCGCTTCGCCGCGGGCGGATCGCAGGGCCGGGTTGTTTTTCAGGGCGGTCTCGATGCAAACGGAAAGCGACGCGCCCCCGGCGCCGATGGCCGATGCCGGGAAAATCAACGCCGGAATGACCAGAGATGCGGCCAGGACGACAAAAAGGTTTAGGTTCCTGTTTCGGCAAACGCCCGTCATTGAATCGTTCCCAGCACCGGGATGCGGATCACCCGGAACTCCGGATGGTCCGTTTCGAGAAAGATCTGGTCGTGATACCGGCCCTTTTCCGATTTCCGGTTTTCGACCGTGAGGAGATAAATCGTCTTTCCGGAGGATTGCGTCTCTTCAAGATGCAATCCGATGTCTCGCCCGTTTCTTGCGCCGACCTTTGTGATTTTAAAAGGGAACCGATCCCTGGGGATGATTTGGATCCCCTTTTCTATGGGCGTTCCCGCCTTTCCGATCAGCATCGCGCGGTTGGGCCGGATCTGCGCGAATTCTTCGACCCGGCCCTTGAGCGTGACGCTCAGGCCCGGTTGCTGCGCATCGTTGGTCTGAATCCGCACCGTTTCCCGAACCTCCCTGCCGCCGTATCCGCTTGTGGAGAATTTCACGGTTATTTTCGTCTCTCCGCCCGGAGAGATCTGCTTCTCGCTGGAAGCCGCGGTGCAGCCTCACCCCGATTTAAGTTTTTCGATGAACAGAATTTCATCCCCGACATTCTGAAGGACAAATTCGTGGACCACTTCGGCGCCTTCGAGGACCGGCTCAAATGTGTGGACCCGCTCCGGCAGAAAAGCGGATGGTCCAAGGGCTTCCGACGCCGCTCCGGCGGCCGGGGCCGCCGTCAGAATCAGCGCGGTGAAAAGCGATAGAATGGTTTCTTTTTTCAGCATTGCTCCAAACTCCTTTCGATATGGCGATGTCACGCCCCCATAAAAGGGGTCGCGATAAAATACAGGCCGAACAGCCCGATGGCGACGCCGGCCGCTTTCCGGAACCAGACGCTGCCCTGTTGGAAATTGCGGCTTTCCATGAGCCGCTGCACCAGCGCGGTGGAGCTGCCGGCCACGGCGATGGGGATGCAATGGCCGATGCCGAACAAAACTATGTAGAAAATGCCGATGGCCACCTCCTGCTGGATGGTGATGAAGGCCAGGATGGGGGCGATGAAGCCGAAGGTGCAGGAACCGGAGAGCAGGCCGTAGGCCAGCCCCAGGACGAACGCGCCGAACAGGCCCTTGAGCTTGAACTTCGCCATGAGCCCGCCGGACATGGAACACGCCGACACCCCCAGCATGTCCAGGGCCACCCATATCAGGATGGCGCCCACCAGGATGGTCCAGTAGGGGCCGATTTCTCCGAGCATCCGGCCCAGCACCGCGCAAACCACGCCCACCAGGGCGATGGTGATAAACAAACCGACGGTGAAGGCGACGGCGTATTTGGCCCCCTGACGCGGCCCCAGGGTTTGATTTTGTCCGCCCACATAGCCGACGATCAACGGAATCGACGCCATGTGGCACGGCGAGAACAACACGCTGATCATCCCCCACAAAAAACAGCCGGCCGCCGCTACGGCAATGCCGCCGGTCATCCATTGATTCACGGTTAAAAACAGGCTTTCCAGCATGACGAATCCTCTCTTTGTCCGGATCGCGACGGCGATCAGGACGGGCTTGAATCGACGCCCAGTTGTTCGAGTTTGTTCACGATCGATTTCTTGTCCAGAAACCCGGTGTGCCGATAGACCTCCTTGCCGTCCCTATTGAAAAAGATCTGGGTTGGAATGGCCCGCACGCCGTACTTCCTGGCCGGGTCCGGATCTTTCCAGACATCGATGAACACGATGGCCGCTTTTCCCTCGTATTCCTTTTCCAGCTCCTTTAAAATCGGCGCCATCATTTTGCAGGGGATGCATTCGGTGGCCCCGAGATCCAGCATGGTGACCGTCCCCTTGACCGGAACCGCCGAGACGGCGGCGCCCGTCGTTGCCTCGGGCGCCGGCGCCGATGCGTCCGGCGCCGGCGACAGGCTGAGTTGATACCCCACTGCGCCGACGACCGCCAGTCCCACGGCGCATCCCAGAAGCACCATTCGAATCTTTTTTTTCATTTTGACGTCACCCCCAGTTTTTCGATCTGTTTCATCACTTCCGCCTCCTCATAGAAACCCGTATGGCGGAACGTTTCCCTGCCGTCTTTGTCGTAGAACGCCTGCACCGGGATCGACCGGATGCCGAACCGGGATCCGAGGATCGGATTTTCCCGCACATGGACGAAGACCACGTTGAGGGCGTCGCCGTATTTTTTCCGGACCTTGTCCAGAATCGGCTGCATCTTGTCGCAGGGAATGCACCCCGTGGCGCCGAATTCGATCATGGACGGCTTGCCGGATTGCCGGGCCCGGTCCACCGGGTTGTCCCGGACGCGCTGAACCTGGGTCGCCGTCCAGTCTTTATCGATGCGGAGCCCCGCGGTTTCGCCCAGGGAATCGATATAGGCCGACACCGCCTGCTGTTGTTTTTCCTGCAGAACATATTGACGGATGCCGTCCCGGACGCTTTCAAACGACGCCCCACCCATCATGTCGAGGTTTTCCCGGTAAAAGGTTACAAGTTCCGCTTCCCCGACCTCGATTTTTTCGGCCCGGCGCCGGAGCAACGCCTGGATCATCTCGGTTTCATTCCGGCCCTCGCCGGACAGACCGGCCTTTTCAGCCTCGTTCGCCAGCGCGCGCCGGGCGGCTTCCTCTTTGAGGATCAGCAGCGTGTATTGTTCGAGCTGCTGTTTGATCTGTTCCGGTTGGGCGTCGATCATGGCCCGGATATCGGATCGGGTGATTTCGAAATCGTCGCCGACCAGCAACACGCCGTCGGGCAGGCCGGCCAACTCGGCGGTGGACAGAACGCCCAGGTCCATGTCGGGATACCGATCTTTTGCGGTGGCGGCCCGGACGGTTTCGGGGGTTCCGGCCGCAAACGCCGTCAGAGCCAACAAGAGGGCGGACCCGAGGATAAACCAGGCCGGCCGGCGATGATGCATCGTCGCATTGAAAACCATACTGCTCCCTTTAATTTTTGATTGTTAATGGGGTTCGATCATTCGGCGGCCGGTCGCGGCGGCCGGACGCAATGGTGCGGCCCGCGGCCGGTGGCCGGGGAATTACTCGAAACGGTCGGGGATGGGGGGCTTCAACACAAAAGGGAACACTTCACCAAAATCAGCGGTGTGGCGGGCGGTGCAAAGGCGTTGCAGCGACCGGGGGAAGATGGGGAAACAAAAGGCGCGATGTCGCCGGATGCCGCGACCGCTCGGGGGGTGAATGCCGTTGGTTTGCCGTGCCGGTCTTTTTCGGTCCGGGACTCGGGGGGTTGGGGCGCCACGATGCCGCGCATTTTGCCCGGCGGGCAGGGCGCCATCCGGCAGGGCGCGGCGTCCAGGGGGCCGGCGTCGGAGGTCAGGGCGATCTTCGGGTGGCAGGGCGGTTTGCCGCCGTCGCGGGAAAAGCTATCGCAATGCCCGCCGCCGCCGAATCCGACGATCATGATCGCGATCAGAAGAATGCGCATCGCCTTGACCATTATGGTGTCCATGACCTCCTTTTCATCCATCCTCTTTTCTACCGGATTTGCCGCCGGAGCGCAAGCGGTTTTTATTCAAAGGAAAAGCCGGCCAGATAATGGGACAGCTTCCCTTTGGCCGCGTCGGCCAGCTCCGGGCAGTGTTCCGCGCCCCGGCCGCCGGCCATCACCTGGGCGGCAAAGGCCGTGCAGGTGGGCTGGCCGCATTTCCGGCAGTTGGTTTTGGGCAGCAGTTTCAATATCTCCATCAACTTGGGCTTAGTTTTTCCCGAATAACAAGGCGTGATCGCGTCCCGGTTTTCCCATGCCCCGTTGATTTCTTTTTTCATCCATTCCAGAATGCGGTCCGCCTCTTGTTCGTCGTTCAGAGCGTTGACGGCGATCTCCCGGGCCCCGACCTTGATGATCCTGCCGTGGTGATGGAACATCACCTCCGGCGGATCGCTGAAATACTGGTCGCCGCCCAGAACGGCGTTGAGGTAGGGCAACGCGTCTCTCACATCCTCGTTGAGCCGGGCGACGCAGTGTACGGACGTAAAATCCGGATTGCATTCGGGCCGGAATATGGTTTTTTGGTATCCGGAAAGCAGCATCAGTCTTCTCCGTTGCCGCACCCGAAGCAAGGACGCCCGGCTCTTAATTCGCCCGAACGCCCCCGCCCGGAATGCACGCTTCATGCGCCGGCATCATCGCCGATCAGCATGAACTGCAAGTACATGGGCTTTGAACCGGCTCGGCGCCGGGCAATCCCGCCGGCGCAGTGGCGTCCTGTTGCGCCGCACGCCTTACCGCGTCCTTCACCTGGTCGATATCGGCGCGCCGGAGATTGAAATCCTTATTCTTTTCGATCCCCTCGTCGGTGAGCACCAGGTAATGCCCCAACGGCGCGTCGGCCTGCTTCATGATCGCCCTGGCGCAGCCCACCTGACAGCCGTCGATGACCACCATCCGGGGCGTGTCCCTGGCCGACTGGACAAAGCCGGAGAGTTGCCCGCCGACGCCCGCCAGGCAGAACATTTTCCCGAATCCTTCCTGGGTCAGCTCCACGGCCGCCTGGTTGGAAAGCTGTCCCACGTTGGAACCGCCGGAACAGGCCAGAATCATAATTTGCTGATCTGACGCGCAACAGGCATCATTCGACATTTTTCCTTCCTCCCTGATGACAATATTTCAGTTTGAACGCTGATTTTAAAACCATAGATCGTTTTCCCATAGGAAAAGCGGCGTCAGAAATCCTGAAACCGGCCCCACCATAACATCCCATCGGGTCAACTGCCGAATGGCGTTCTTTTCCGATTCCGCCATGCCGGGAATAATCATTCGTTGTTTCAGCGTTTTTTCAGATACGTGATTTTCCTGTATGGCTTTCCAGACCTCCAGCGCTTTGAACATGCGCTCATGCACTGCGTTGTCCACCGAATAGCCGTGGGTGAACGTGGGCAGTAAAAAAACCCTGGCGCCGGTTTGCTCCAGTATGGCACGCATAATGGTTACCGTTTCGCGAAAATTGCTGGTGATCAAAAGAGGCGCGTTTTCATCCGGTTCATTGATTTCGATCAGTTCGCAAGGAACTTGCGCCATCATGATGTCGTACGGTATGGGTTCTTTTTTTAACGCCGCAATTCGCTCAACCAGTTTTGCAAACTCGTCATCTATTTCCGGACAAGTCCCCACATCTTTCCGAGCGGTCAACACTGCTTCGGCAAAGTCCAAACAACTTTCAAAGCCGCATTTGCCGCAGTCCGTTTCGGGTAAGTACTCAGAAAGATCTTCCGAAGTGGGAGGATAAATTTCGGCCATTTCTTGTTCGACAACCATGTTTTCCTCCATCTGTCAGGCAATGGATTTGATTTAGCTGGAAATCCATGACTTGACGTCTTCTTTTTTGGGGATTTTGCCCACCGACTTGACCTCGCCGTCCACCACCACCGCCGGCGTGCCGAACACGCCGTAGCCCGCGATTTTCATCGTATCGGTGACTTTTTCAATGTCGGCGGATACGCCGGCTTCGGCGATCGCTTCCTTGACCACTTTCTCGGTTTGCTGACATTTCGGACAACCGGGGCCCAGCACTTTGATTTCCATTTTGATCACCTCCTGATTACGTTGCTGTTTTTAGAACGGCCTGTTCGATCCAGGCCTTGAGTCGGATTGTTGCCATCATTTAATTTACGCAAAAACCGCGCCGTAAAAAATACCGGCGATCGAGGACATGACAATGATGATGCCGCAGAACACCGCCGTCTTCTTCACGCCCATGACGCTGCCGATTACCAGCATGTTGGGCAAAGACAGGGCCGGGCCGGCCAGCAGCAGGGCCAGGGCCGGCCCCTTGCCCATGCCGGCGCCCAACAGCCCCTGCAAGATCGGCACCTCTGTCAGGGTGGCGAAATACATCAGTGCGCCCGCCATGGAGGCGATCACGTTGGCTGAAATCGAGTTGCCCCCCAGAAGGGACTGAATCCACTGATCGGGAATCAGGGCCGCGTGGCCGGGCCGTCCCAGCATGAAGCCGGCCACCAGCACGCCGCCGGCCAGAAGCGGAAAAATCTGCTTCATAAATCCCCAGGTGGACTCGACCCAGCTTTTGGCCTCGTCTTTGGTGAACCAGGCTTTGAGCATGATCCCCAGAATGATGAGCAGGGCGATGGTGATGTACCATTTGGCGGCGAAGATGGCGGGCCACAGTCCCGTGGCGTCGGGCGCCGGCTTGGCGAAGGCGGCGAAGATCAGGATCAGCACCATGGTCAGGATGTACAGGCCGTCTTGCAACAGGGTGCGCTCTTTGCCGTCCTCATCCGGTATATAGATTTCTCCGGCGGTGCGGGCCGCGTCGTCCTTGCGGAAAATCAACGCCATCAAAAGACCGGTCACCACGGCGAACAACACCGCCCCCACGGCCCGGGCCAGGCCCAGCTCCCATCCCAGGATCTTGGCGGTCAGCGTGATGGCCAGCACATTGATGGCCGGGCCGGAATAGAGAAACGCCGTGGCCGGGCCGATGCCGGCGCCGCGGGTGTAGATGCCGGCAAACAGCGGCAGCACGGTGCAGGAACACACCGCCAGAATGGTTCCCGATACCGACGCCACCGAATAGGACAGGATTTTATTGGCCTGGGCCCCGAAATATTTGAGCACCGAGGCCTGGGACACGAACACGGCAATGGCTCCGGCGATGAAAAACGCGGGGATGAGACACGTCAAAACATGTTCCCGGGCGTATTCCTGAAGCATCATGAAGGCTTCCAGCCCGGATTGCCGGATTATGGGATGGCTCCACGGGACATAATAGGCGGCCGCGAAAACGCCGACGATCAACAACAATTTGGTGCGTTCTTTCATTGCGCGTGCTCCTTTTGGAAGCGGCCCCACGACGATGATCGGCGTCCGGGGCGTTAATTATTGATATTTCGCCATATAACGATATACTAAAACGAAAAAAAACTAATTCCGGAGTATGGTCTTGCGGTCAATTCCATCCAGCCGCGCTGCGAGGGCCGACACATCGGCGTCGTCCTCCAG
>JAABTD010000195.1 GCA_011390065.1 Desulfobacteraceae bacterium | reverse complement strand
TCCCACCTCCACCACCTCGGTCACCGGCGCGTCTTCGGCCCATTTCCCCTGATCCATGTTCCCCCGCACCCCCACCACCGGCGCGACCTCCCGAAGGGATTCGAGTATTCCGGGCAGTTCCGAATCCCCCGCATGGAGGATCAGATCCACCCCTTTGAACGCCCTGGCGACGCCGGGGCGGAGCAGGCCGTGGGTGTCGGAGATGACGCCGATCTCCAGGTCGTTTTTGTCTTTGAAATCTGTGCGCATATCTTTCTTTCTCAGGGTTGCTGGTAAACATCGCTCAGCCGCATTGCCGATAAAACGCTCCTTTTTTAGTAGATGATTTTTAATAAGGGGGCAAGGATTTCGTGACCTTTCCCAACGGGTGGACAGGAGACATGGGTAATTTTTACCCGGAAGATCCACCCGTCAACGATCGGGCGGGTAAAAAATATCCGGATCCGCGCCGGCGGTTTGAAAGCCGTCCGATGTCGGCGCCGGTGCATACATCCTGTGGTTGTATATTATTTAATAATGTATCAATTACTTATAAAATTTAAAGGCCGTTGTCGCCATTTTTGGCACGATGATTGTATTACTGAATGGCAACAAACGGGATGTTCCCGATAAGCGGTTGACCTTTTAAACCATATGTTCATTTCAAAGGAGGTTTCACAATGAGAAAGACCATGAAACGCATCATCATCGCCGTGTCCGCCATTGCCCTGGTGGGGATCGGCACTGTCGCATTCGCCGGATGGGGCAAAGGATACGGCCGTGGAATGCAGGACGGAATGGGATACGGGCCGGGCGGCGGCGGATATAACTGTCCTTACGGCGACCCCGGAACGATCGCCAGTCCGGATTCGGAAACCGCCGGAAAACTCAATGCGGCCCGCGAGGCGTTTTTCCAGGAGACCGCCCGATCTCGCGACAAGATGTATCAGAAAAAGGAGGCCCTGGAATACGCCCTCTCCGCCGGGGATCCGAACCCGGAAGAGGTGTCGGCCCTCCAGAAGGACCTGTCCGATCTCCAGGCCCGGTTCGATCAGAAACGGATCACGCACCAGATCGAAATGCGGAAGAACTTCCCCGAACTGGCTGCCGGAAACGGCCGCGGATTCCGAGGCATGGGCCATGGCCGGATGATGGGTCACGGTTCCGGAGGGCACGGCAAGGGCCGGCAGATGGGATATGGCTGCCGGATGGGAGACGGCCGCATGATGCGGGGCGCGTGGTAGTCGATATCAATTGATCGTGATGCCTGCGGACGGCATCGCCCAACGCCGGTCGCGTTAAATCGCGGCCGGCGTTTTCAATTTTTGGCCACGTCCTTGGCCCCGTCCAGCACCTGGCGCACCGCTTCAGCCAGTTCCCCCTTGGCGACGGGCTTCATGACAAAGGCTTTGATGCCGGCCTCTATTGCTTTTTCTTCCGACATCCGCTCGCTGTGTCCAGTACACAGCATTAGGAGGAATAATTTTCATATTGATCCCGGATATTCACACTTCGATATGACTTTATCTGAAGCGCGGCGCCGGGTAACCACAATTTTATTTCTGATATTCAGCCAATCCAAAGAAAAAAGTTTCCCCGCGGTTTACGGATGGATCAGCGATTGAGAATCCGGCCGAATCGTGATAAATATCGGCCATGAGCAAAAGGAGAAAAATCGCATGACCCGGGAGAAATTGATCGGGTGCCGCGACTGCGGACTGGTCCAGCGGTTGCCGGAGATGCCGGAGAACGGGGCGGCCGTCTGTGCGCGTTGCCGGTCGGTGCTCTACCGGCGCAAGCGCCATGGGGTGGACGCCGCCCTGGCGCTGACCGTCGCCGGTCTGATTCTCTATGTGATCGCCAACAGTTTTCCTTTCCTTGTCCTTGAAATGCAGGGGCAGATGACCCAGGTCACCCTGCACGGCGCGGCCATGGCGCTTTACGGCCAGGGGATGCCGTCCATCGGATCCCTGGTTTTTATCACCAGCGTGCTGGCCCCGGGCCTGCTGCTGTTGCTGCTGCTGGTCGTACTGACGCCGCTGCGGTTGGGCGTCGCGCCCTGGTTCGCGCCGGACCTGGCGCGGCTGCTGCCCCGCATGACGCCCTGGGTCATGATCGAAGTCTTTGCTCTGAGCATTCTGGTGGCGCTGGTAAAACTGAGCAGCATGGCCACCGTCATTCTGGGCGTTTCCCTGTGGGCCATCT
Source organism: Desulfobacteraceae bacterium (assembly GCA_011390065.1). GTDB lineage: Bacteria > Desulfobacterota > Desulfobacteria > Desulfobacterales > JAABSP01 > JAABTD01. Next base: position 7,838 of record JAABTD010000195.1, on the reverse strand, counting down.
TCGGGCTCATGTTCGTCCTGTCGGCGATCCTGTCCCACCTGGACCTCCACGCCGTCTGGGAGCGGATCGCCCCGGCTTCATCGCACGACGACCGGCCGGACCGCGGCCGGTGGGCCGCGGTGTGCCGCACCTGCGGATGGCTCGACGCGCCGCCCTCGATGCCTGTTCCCCTGCAGCAGTGCGGCCGATGCGGCGCGCACCCCCAGAAGCGGAAGCCTGAAAGCCTTCAGCGAACCTGGGCCCTGGTCGTCGCCGCCATCATCTGTTACCTGCCGGCCAACCTGATGCCGATCATGATCTCCGGCTACGGCGGGAAATTCCGGTCCGACACCATCATGGAAGGCGTCATCTACATGCTGCTTTACGACAACTGGGTGCTGGCCGTGGTGATTTTCGTGGCCAGCGTTCTCGTCCCCCTGACCAAAATCACAATTCTATTGTATCTGTTGATTTCCGTCCGGATGCGGTCGCGCTGGCGGCCCCGGGACCGGACGCGACTTTACCGCATCACCGAAGTCATCGGCAAATGGTCGATGGTGGATATTTACGTGGTGACCATCATGGCGGCGCTGGTCAACCTGGGAAATTTCGGGTTTGTCCGGGCCGGACTGGGTGCGATTTTTTTCGGCGCCGTGGTGGTGCTGACCATGATCGCCGCCATGAGCTTCGACCCGCGCCTGATCTGGGATGCGGCGGAAAGGAACCATGGCGCAACCGCTTAACCCCGAAACAGGCGCGCAAGCCCCTCCTTCAGCGACGGTTTCCAGAACCCGGCGCATATCCATCGTCTGGCTGATTCCTCTCGTGGCCGCCCTCATCGGCGGATGGCTCGCCTACAAGGCCGTAACGGAGCAGGGGCCGATGGTGGCCATTTCCTTCAAAACCGCCGGCGGCGTCAAAGCCGGTCAGACCAAGGTCAAATACAAGGATGTGGAAGTGGGGGAGGTGATGAAGGTGGAACTGTCCCGGGACTTGAAAGAGGTGATCGTGTCGGCGCGGCTGGACAAGGACACGCTCCCCCATCTGACCACCGCGACCCGATTCTGGGTCGAACGCCCCCGGATCACCCTTCAGGGCATCAGCGGCCTGGGCACCCTGACGGCCGGCGTTCATATTGCCATGGACCCGTCGGAAAAAGGAGACCCTTCTCTTTCCTTTGACGGCCTGGAACAGCCGCCTCTCGTGACCCAGGGGGATGAGGGCGCTCTTTTCGTACTCAACGCCGAAACGTTGGAGTCCCTTTCCGTGGGATCGCCGGTCACCCGACGCCAGATTCAGGTGGGGCAGGTGGTGGGCTACGAATTGGCGCCCGACGACAGGGGGGTGAAAATCCATATTTTCATCGAATCGCCCCATCACCGGGAGGTGCGGACGGAAACCCGCTTCTGGGTCTCCAGCGGGGTCGAATTAAAGCTGACGGCGGACGGCTTCGATGTGAAAACTCAGTCGGTGGCCAGCCTCATCGTGGGCGCCGTCGCCTTCGAAACGCCGGACAGCCTTCATCCGTCCGGTCCGGCGCCCGAAAACGCCGCCTTCGAACTTTTCAGCAGCCGGGAGGCCGTAGCCAACCGTGAGTTCGTGGAAAAAGAGCAATACGTCCTCTATTTTCAGGGCTCTGTCCGGGGGCTGAGCGTGGGGGCCCCGGTGGAATTCCGGGGCATCCGCATCGGACAGGTCACCGATGTCAACCTCCAGCTCAACGTCGAAACTTACCGGTTCGACATCCCGGTGATGGTGGAGATCGAACCCGGACGGATTGAGATCCTGGACGGCGACCTGCCCGCCCCCGACAACGGCGGCGTAATCGGACAATTGATTGAAAAGGGGCTGCGGGGACAGTTGAAAACCGGCAGCCTTCTCACCGGTCAGCTCTTCGTGGATCTGGATTTCAAGAAGGAAGCAAAACCGATGGCAATGGTCCGCCAGGGGGATTTCTGGGTTATCCCCACGGTGCCGACTTCCATGGATGTCCTGGCCAACCGACTCAAAGATTTTCTGGCCCAGATCGAGACCTGGCCGATCGAGGAATTGGGCGCAGACGTGGGCGAAGCCGTCAAATCTCTGAAAACAATCATGGCGTCAGATGACCTGCGGCAATCCGTCGCTCATATCGAAAAGACCCTGGCCGACTTGGAAGGGGCGGCCCGGCGATTGAACCGGAACCTCATTCCGGAGGCAAGCGGCGTCGTCCGGAAGGCGGGCGACCTGGTGGAAAAGAACGCGCCGCTCTATCTGGATCTCAAGCAATTGTTGCAGGAAGTGTCCGCCGCGGCCCGGGCCGTGCGGTCAACCGCCGATTATCTGGGGCGGCATCCGGAATCGCTCATTCGAGGAAAATAGGCGCGACAATGAAACAGAACGCGAAGCTTCTCACGACCGTTGTCTGGCTGATGCTGGGCCTGGCGGCTTGCGGCGGCAGGACCCCGCCGTCGGCATTCTACGCCCTCAATGCCATGGATGCCTACAGCAGCGCGGCCCAGCAAGTCACCCGGGATCTCCGGGTGGGGGTAGGGCCGATCCGTCTTCCCGATTACCTGAATCGACCCCAGATCGTGATCCGGCAAGGGGACAACCGCCTGGTGGTCGACGAATACCATCGATGGGGCGGCGCGCTGGAAGATGAAATCCTCCGCATTCTGGCCGAAAACCTCGGCGAACTGCTGGGTTCGGAGAAAGTGCGCACCTATGCCGATGAACTTCAGCAGCCCGATTACCGGATCGGCGTCGCCTTTCAACGGTTCGAGGTCGTGGACGGCCGGGAAGCCCTTGTGAAGGCGTCATGGACGATCCTGGCGCCGCGGACCAACACGGTGCTGAGAACCCGTGAGGGCGTGTTCAGGGCCGAGGTGTCCGAACCCGACGACTACGAAAAGATCGTCAGCGCCCAGAGCGCCGCCCTGGCCGCCCTGAGCCGCGAAATCGCCGTGGACGTCCATCGGATCGCGTCGGGCCGGTTGTCGGATTATTGACGGACCCGCATGGACCCGCCCGACTGGATCAAACGGACCCGGTCGCCCACATTATACACATCGTCTTTTTCCTGGACCACCACCAGAATGCGGCCGTCATCCAGTTCGACCTCGATTTCCAGCCCCGGCTTCGTGCCGGCCGCCTTTTCCGCGGCGGCGCCGCCGGCGGCCCCGGCCAGGGCGCCCGCCGTGGCGGCCAGCACCCGTCCGGTCCCGCTGCCGATGGTGGAACCGACCACCCCGCCGGCTGCGCCGCCGACGCCGACGCCGATGCCGGTGGGCTTGTTCTCGATTGTAACGTCAGACACTTGCAGCACCGTGCCGTAATAAACCTGCATGGGGGTCTGGGCCTGGCCCCGGGTGTAGGTTTTGCTCCCCTGACCCGTGTAGCAGCCGGCCGCGAAAAGGGCGAATGCCAGAACGCCCAGAATTGCGGTTGTTTTCCTCAATGTTCCGATTCTTTTCTTGATCATGCTTCCTCCTTTTCCGGAATTGGCGCATCTTTCCCATTTGATTTATGCTAATTCGACGGTCTTCTCATCGCCGTAATCGAATTTAAAGCCGCCGTTGACGAAGAGATCCTGGCAGGCGGAAACCGCGTCGGCATCGTATTGCTTCCCTTTTTTTTGCGCAATGATCGCCAAAGCGGCATCAATTCCCCGGGCGGGGCGATAGGGCCGAAAAGAGCTGGTGGCCTCCATGACGTCGGCGACCGCCAATATCTTCGCCTCCTGCAGGATCTCGTCTCCTGAAAGCCCTTGCGGATAGCCGGAGCCGTCCAGACGCTCATGATGCTGGAGCACTATCTGGGCGACAGGCCATGGAAAAGGAATGTTTTTCAGGATGTCGTAACTGACCCGGGGGTGAATTTTGAGCATTTCAAATTCAGCTTCCAATAGATCGCCGGACCGGCTGAGGATGGAAACCGGTATGCGAATTTTTCCCACATCGTGAAGAATCCCTGCGATTCGAATGCCCTCGATCATCTCTGATGCAATGTTCATTTTTTTCGCCATGGCGCATGCCAGCTGCGCGACGCGTTGCTGATGCCCTGCGGTATAGGGGTCCCTGATCTCGGCCATCAGCGCCATGCTGTGGATGCTGGCGTTAAGCATCTGGCGTATTTCCGCTGTCTTCTGCTCAACTTTCTTTTCCAGAATCTCATTCTGGGACGCCAACCGCACTCGCATCGCCTCGAGTGACAGGTGCGTTCGAACCCGCGCTTTGACTTCCGCTGCGTGAAAAGGTTTGGTGATGTAATCCACCGCGCCCAAATCGAATCCCCGGGTTTTGTTCACGGGTTCACTCATGGCGGTAACGAAAATGACCAGAATGGACGATGTCTCAGGGTCGGCTTTCAACCGGGCGCAAACCTCGTAGCCATCCATCTCCGGCATCATGATGTCCAGCAGAATAAGGTCCGGTTTTTGTTTGGAGACATATTCAAGGGCTTTGAAACCGTTTTTGGCGACGCCCAAACGGTAGTCCGATCTCAACGTGTTGACCAGCAAGTCGATGTTGGTTGGATTGTCATCCACGATCAGGACCAGGGGTTGTGATGAATTCATGGGTATTCCCGTCAACGTTTGCTTGTCATTTTGCTTATCTGTCTGATGGTTTCCAAAGCCTGGTCATAGTCGTAGCGATTGACCTGGTCCTCCAGCGCTTTAATCCTGGAAGCATCGATGCGCTTACAACGGGCCGCCTGTTTCCTCAGGGCGGGCATGGTTTTCATGATCCGATCCGGGTCGGCCCGGTCGATGGCGTCGGCCAACTCCGTCAGAAGTGCGTCGAGCTGAAGGTCGGCGTCGCCGGATGGCGGTTCGGCTGCATCATCGGGATGGGGCGCTTCCAACGTTTGAATCGATTCAAGCACCTGAGTCAATTCCGATGCCGCATTTTCAATCAGGCTTTCAATGTCAGACGGTCGGGCGCCTGTTGCAACCGTCTCTCGGCAGGCCTTTTCAAGCGCGTGCGCCGCCCTGTGCAGTTCAGCGGCGCCGATGTTGGCGGCGCTTCCCTTGAGACTGTGCGCCCGTTGCGTCAGTTGCTCCAGGTCCTCGGCCTTAACTGCCTGTTCCAGGCGGATCGCGGTCTCCAGGTTGTCTGCTCGGAATCCGAGCATGATGCGTCTCAGAACGGCGCCGTCGATATTCAGCGCTTCCATGGTCTGTCCGATGTTGATTCCCGGCAGCCTGAGCGGCAGAGACATGCCGTTTCCCTTGGTCTCCGCGGTTGCTTCAAGTCGCTCGTCTTCCTGGAGGTCGCGTTGTTCGGTTTCCGGATCGCCTGGTTCCCCGTTTTCTTCCAGGCCCGTCAATTCCGACAGCCCCTCACGGGTTCGCAGTACGCGCCAGAGCGTGTGAAACAGACGATCCTGGTTGACGGGTTTGGCGATGTAGCCATCCATTCCCGCTTCGATGCATTTCTCTTCGTCGCCTTTCATGGCATGGGCCGTCATGGCGATAATGGGGATTGAAGCGCCTTGCGGAAGGTCTCGAATCAGGCGGGTGGCTTCGTAACCGTTCATCTTGGGCATTTGAATATCCATCAGCACAGCGTCGAAGGATTGGTTTTGCACGGCCTGCACCGCCTCTTCACCGTTCTTGACAATGGTCGCGGCGATTCCGGCCTTTTCCAATATGGCCTGGGCCACCTGCTGGTTGGTGGGATTGTCTTCAGCCACCAGAATTCGTTTCCCTTTCAAGGGCTTCTGGTAAATTGAGGCCTTGGTTGTAAACTGTTTTTTTCGTCCGGCGCCCTTCAACCCCTCTTTGCCGAAAGCGTCCATAATGGCGTCAAACAGCGTCGACGGATAGATGGGCTTGGTCAAAAACCCGTTGATCCCGGCTTTTTCAGCCTCGATGCTCTGCTCTTCCTTGCCGAAAGCCGTCATCATGATAATGGGCATTGTCAGATGCAGCTCCTCCCGGATCTTTTTTGACGTCTCGATGCCGTCCATGTCCGGCATCTTCCAATCCATCATGATCAGTTCCACGGGATTGTTGCGCAGCAGATTGTCTTTCAAACGGCTCAACGCTTCCGGTCCGGAAGAAAGGGTTTCGACCCTGAACCCTAAAGACTCCAGCATCTTGCGCATGATAATTCTGCTGTCGTCCAGGTCATCGATCACGAGCACGTTCAAGCCCTGAATATCAGGGGGAATCACGAGTTTGGCTTCCGATTCCGCCGTCGGTCTGCGCATGCGCGCCGTGAAGAAAAAGGTGCTGCCTTGTCCCAACTCGCTTTCCACGTCGATGTCCCCGCCCATCATGGTCACCAGCTTTTTGCAAATGCTCAGCCCCAGACCGGTGCCCTCGTATTTCCGCGTTGAAGACGTATCGGCCTGACTGAAGGGCTCGAAAAGCAGGGCTCTGTATTCGGGAGGAATTCCAGCCCCCGTATCTTTGACGGAAAAGGCCAGGATGACCTGGTCGTCTTCCAAAGCGCCGGCCGGTTCTTCCTGCTCTTTGACGCTCAGCAGAATCGTGCCGCCCGTTTCCGTGAATTTAATGGCGTTGCTGATCAGATTGGTCAAAATCTGTTGCAGGCGCAGGGGATCGCCCATGATGACTTTGGGCGTATTCATGTCGATATCCACCAACAATTCAATCCTTTTTTCGGAGGCCTTGCCGACGAACAATTCCATAACCCTGTCAAAGACCTCATTGAGCCTGAAATGCCGTTCTTTCAGTTCAAATTTACCCGCTTCAATTTTTGAAAAATCTAAAATATCATTGATGATGCCCAGCAGCGAATAGGCCGAGGTGTGAATAATTTTAAGATACTTTGCCACTCTGGGATTGACTTCTTCGCCAAGGGCCAGATCTGTTGCGGCAATGACGCCGTTCATGGGGGTGCGGATTTCATGGCTCATATTGGCCAGAAATTCGCTCTTGGCCTGGGTGGCGGTTTCGGCCAGTCCTTTGGCCTGGCTCAATTCCCGTTCCTTTTCTTTGCGCAGGTCCATTTCATCATTCAGGCGCAGGTGGGAACTCTTGAGTCTGCGGTTGAGTTCCACCACCACGACGGCGAAGGCGATGAGAATGCAAAAGGACCCGAAGGCGAGCAGTATCCAGAGTCCATAGTTGCTCAACAGATTGGCCACGGTAATCTTGCCCAGGTCTTTATAAGGCCCGATTTTAAGATCCCTCAAGCAGTCGTGCACCGGTTGATAATTCAAGGGAATGGTCCAGCCTGCGCAACCGGCGGCCCTGGCGGCGGAGGAATCCGGCGGCATCTCGAGCAGGGCGAGAGCCACTTTTTCCGCAAGCCCATCAGGAGTATGACTGATCCTGGCCATGGGCCAATGGGGATATTCGCGCGTGGTGCAGAAATACGGCGTCACAACGTCCGTATCATGAAGACGGGGGAACACATGGTAATCCGCCAGGTCGATTTTCCCTTCTGCGCTGAGTTCTTCCAGTATATGGGTTCTCACCGTGCCCGCATCGATGACGCCATCCCGGATCGCATAGACGACCTGGTCGTGGGTTTCGCCGAATCGGACTTCCCTGAAGTCCCGGTAAGGATTGATCCCGTTGTCTTTGAGTTCCCGCCAGGCCATGAGCCATCCGCCCAGTGACAATTCAGAAACCGCCATGAAGGATTTGCCTTTAAGATCCCTCAGCGTCCGAATGGATTTTCGATCGCTGCGGCAAAAAATAACGGCGCCGTAACGGGTATAAACGCCGCCTGCGCGCCGCTCTTTCAGCGTTGCAATGCGATTGGCGTTATGCCAGTGCTCCAGCCCGACATAAAGCGCTGAATTGGCTACGATAAAATCAACCTCGCCTTTTTCCGCCGCGGGATAGATCCGGTCGTAGGCCAGCGGAACAATGACAAACCGCCGACCGGAAATCCGCCGGG